>NZ_JALXPM010000010.1:0-78153 GCF_025147615.1 Brevibacterium luteolum
CGCATGCCCAGGCGAGAACCGCCTCGGGAACGGAAGATCAGCTGCGCACAACGGCGGTGCGGGCGGCGATGTCGTGGAAGCCGCGCCGGTCGGCATCGAAGATGACGGCTGGGATGACGAGCATGAGCAGCAGGGTGCGGATGAAGCCGGAGGCGATGCCCGGGGTTGCGCCGTCGAGACGGATGACGCGGATGCCGAAGATCTTCTGCCCGACTGTTGTGCCCAGCAGCGAGACGAGCACGAGGTATTCGACGAAGAAGATCGCGAGGATGGCCAGATTGCTCCCTTCGAAGAGCCAGAACGCGATCCCCAGGCACATGAGGTAGTCAAGCCACAGGGCCAGCAGGCGCCGCCAGATCGGGGCGATCGAGCCCGGCCCGTCCTCAGGCAGGCCGAGCCGGCTGCCTGGCCAGCTGCTGCCGGTGCTCGCGGCGGTGGGTCCGTTGAGCCATGAGCCGAAGTCATCTCGCTGAATCACGCCCTCAAGTGTAGCCGCCGGCAGCCGGTGGCTTTGCACCGGCAGAGGGTGATGCAGCACTCGCCGACGTCGCCGAAAACGGCGTGGCACCTGTTCTGGCAAGGGCGTGGGGTGAATTAGGATGGAGAACACACCACAGGGCCACGCCCGAGTCGTGGCCCGCGACTTCCAGGAGTGATCTTGTTCAATACCCCGGCAGAGCTCGTCGCCTACATGAAGGAAAACGACGTCGACTTCGTCGACATCCGGTTCTGTGACCTTCCCGGTGTGGTGCAGCACTTCAACCTCCCGGCCTCGGCCTACGGCGAGGAGCAGCTGGAAGAGGGTCTGCTGTTCGACGGTTCGTCGATCCGCGGGTTCACCTCGATCCACGAGTCGGACATGAAGCTCATCGCCGATGTCACCAGCGCCTACATCGACCCGTTCCGCATGGCCAAGACGATGGTCATCACGCATTCGACCGTCGACCCGTTCACCGATGAGCCGTTCTCCCGCGACCCCCGCCAGGTCGCAGCGAAGGCCGAGGCGTACCTCAAGTCGACCGGCATCGCCGACACCGTGTTCTTCGGCGCCGAGGCTGAGTTCTACCTCTTCGACTCGATCCAGTACCAGAACCACCCGGGCAACAGCTTCTTCAAGATCGACTCGGTCGAGGCCGCCTGGCGCTCCGGTGCCGAGGAGGGCGGCAGCAACCTCGGCTACAAGACCCCGTTCAAGGGCGGGTACTTCCCGGTCTCCCCGCAGGATCACTTCGCCGATGTGCGCGATGCGATCTCGCTGACGCTGGCCGAGATCGGCTTCGAGGTCGAGCGCGCCCACCACGAGGTCGGCACCGCCGGCCAGCAGGAGATCAACTACAAGTTCGACTCGCTGAAGAAGGCCGGCGACCAGCTGCTGGACTTCAAGTACGTCGTCAAGAACGTCGCCTGGGACTTCGACAAGTCGGTGACCTTCATGCCGAAGCCGCTGTTCGATGACAACGGATCGGGCATGCACTGCCACCAGTCGCTGTGGAAGGACGGCGAGCCGCTGTTCTACGACGAGAACGGCTATGCCGGCCTGTCGGACGTCGCGCGCTGGTACATCGGCGGCCTCATCGAGCATGCCGGTGCGGTACTGGCGTTCACGAACCCGACGATCAACTCCTACCGCCGTCTCGTCAAGGGCTACGAGGCACCGGTCAACCTTGTGTATTCCTCCGGCAACCGCTCGGCGGCCATCCGCATCCCGGTCACCGGCACCTCGCCGAAGGCCAAGCGCCTGGAGTTCCGCGCACCGGACCCGTCGGCCAACCCGTACCTGGCGTTCTCGGCCCAGCTCATGGCAGGCCTCGACGGCATCCGCAACCGCATCGAGCCGCCGGAGCCGATCGACAAGGACCTCTACGAACTGCCGCCGGAGGAGCTCGAAGACATCAAGCTCGTGCCCGGCACGCTCGAAGAGTCCCTGGCCGCACTCGAGGAGGACCACGACTTCCTCACCGAAGGCGATGTCTTCACCGAGGACCTCATCGAGACCTGGATCCAGTACAAGCGCGAGAACGAGCTCGACGTCGCTCGTCTGCGCCCGACACCGACCGAGTTCGAGCTGTACTACTCAATCTGATGAGCACCCCGTAACCTGAGCAGCCGGGCCCGGCTGACAGGAACAGCGCCGCAGGCGGTCTCCCCCACCGGGATGCCGCCTGCGGTGCCTCTGCGCGGCGGCTGCACATCTGCGACCTGGCTGATCTCGTAGGATATGGGTCATGACTCATTACGACGTACTCGTCATCGGCACCGGATCAGGCAACTCGATCATCGATCACCGCTTCGACGACCTCTCGGTCGCCATTGCTGAGTCCAACCGCTTCGGCGGCACCTGCCTCAACGTCGGCTGCATCCCGACGAAGATGTTCGTGCACACCGCCGATCTCGCTCGTGACGCCGCTGATGGTGAGCGCTTCGGCATCGACACCTCCTTCAACGGCGCGGACTGGCAGTCGATCCGCGACCGGATCTTCTCGCGCATCGACCAGATCGAGTCCAGCGGCCGCGCCTACCGAACCCATGAGCTCGACAATGTCACCGTCTACCCTGAGCACGTCGAGTTCGCCGGTGCCCGCTCCTTCCGCACCGCCTCAGGCAGGGAGTTCACCGCCGACCGCATCGTCATCGCCACCGGCTCCCACCCGGTCGTTCCGACGGCCGAGGGCCTCGATCCCCAGCGCGTCGACACCCCCGGCTACCCGGTGCGCACGTCGGATACCGTCATGCGCATCGACGCGCTGCCTGAGTCGATGGTCGTCATCGGCGGCGGCGTCATCGCCGCCGAGTTCGCCCATGTCTTCTCCTCCTTAGGTGTGGAAGTCACGGTGCTCGTGCGCGGGAAGCGGCTGCTGAAGCACTCCGATGAGCTCGTCTCCGAGCGCTTCACCCATGCGTTCGGCGCCGCCCCGCGCATCGACCTGCGCACTGACACCGTGGCGACCCGCTACGAGATCCGCGAGGACGCCGATGCCGCGCAAGGCCAGCCCGGCGCCCGAGCGGTGCGCCTGACGACCGATGCCGGCGATGTCATCGACACCGACCTCGTGCTCGTGGCCACCGGCCGCACGCCCTCGACCGGGCGGCTGGGTCTGGAGCACACCGACATCGACGTCGAAGGCGGCTCGGTCAGCGTCGATGAGTACCAGCGGGTGCTCTCCAGCGGGAAGCCGCTGCCCGGTGTCTTCGCCCTCGGCGACGTGTGCTCGGACTACCAGCTCAAGCACGTCGCCAACCACGAGGCACGCATTGTCAAGGCCAATCTGCTCGCCGACATCGCCTCCGGTTCGCTCGGCGGCGCGCAGGAGGCCGATCTCACCGAGGCCAACCATCACGCGGTCCCGGCAGCGGTGTTCTCGTACCCGCAGTCGGCCGGCGTCGGCCTGACCGAGGCTGAGGCCCGGGAGGCTGGCTGCGACTATACCGTCAAGGTCCAGGAGTACAGCGACGTCGCCTACGGCTGGGCTCTGGAGGACCGGACCGGATTCTGCAAGGTCATCGCCGATCGCGCCAGCGGGCAGATCCTCGGCGCCCACATCTTCGGTGCGGAGGCCTCGATGATCATCCAGCCGCTCATCCAGGCGATGTCCTTCGGGCTGCCGGCGGATCAGATGGCCAAGCACCAGTACTGGATCCATCCGGCTCTTTCCGAGGTCGTCGAGAACGCCCTCCTCGGTCTCGAACTCGGTTGAGCAGGTGCGAACCGGTGGTTCAGAACCGGCGAGAGTAGCCGCGGGCGAATTCGTCGGGGTCGACGACATGGCCGCGGTTGGCGGCGTGGGCGTGGCTGCCTGCCTGCTCTTCGTCGAAGTCGTAGAACAGCCGCTCCATGACCTTGCGTGCCCGGCGGGTGGCGCCGAGGTAGTCGTCGAAGAGGTCCTGGCCGCACCCGGGTTCGTAGTCGAGCAGCCGGGCAGTAGCCTCCAGTTCGGCTGAGTCCGAGGGCAGGGCGGCTGCCGTGCGGCCGCGGAACAGGGTCACAGCTGAGCGCACGCCGGTGGCCAGCAGCCAGGCCTCGCTGAGGATCTCGGCGTCCTCGGCACCGACCTCCCCGGCGGCGAGGAGCGCGTCGAGGGCTGCCAGGGTCTCGGTGGTGCGCAGATGTGGATTGTCAGCGGCGTGCTGCATCTGCAGCAGCTGAACCGTCCATTCGACGTCGGACAGGCTGCCGCGGCCGAGTTTGAGGTGCCGATTCGGGTCAGCGCCGCGGGGCAGGCGTTCACTCTCCATGCGCGCTTTGAGCCGGCGCATCTGCCGCAGCGAGGATTCAGGCACCTCGTCGGGGTAGCGCAGCGGGTCGATGAGCTCGGTGAAGGCATCGCGCAGAGTCTGCTCACCGGCGATCGGCCGGGCGCGCAGCAGCGCTTGCGCCTCCCACGGCTCGGACCAGTTGTCGTAGTAGCCGGCGTAGGAGTCCAGAGAGCGCACGAGCGGCCCCTTCTTGCCCTCCGGACGAAGGTCCGCATCGATCTCAATCGGTCGGGAGGGCCCGGCGCTGCCGAGCTGATTGGTCACCTCGAGCGCGACCCGGCGCACGTGCGAACTGAGCGTGGAGCGGGCGTCGGCGTCGAGGTTCTTCTCCAGAGAGCGGAAGGCGAACATCACATCTGCGTCGGAGAAATACCCGATCTCAGCTCCCCCGAGGCGGCCCATCGCGATGATCGCGAACTCGTACTTGCCCACCTCGGCATCGGCGTCGAGTCCAGCGCGTACCGCGCGCACGGTCGCATCGATCGCCGTGTCCATGAGGGTGGCCAGCTGCTTGGGGATGTCCCTGCGGTCGGCGATGCCGAGGATGTCGGACAGCGCGATGCGCAGCACCTCCCGGCTGTAGCGGGCGCGCACCGCCGGGACCGCCTCGTGGCCGTGCCGGTCGACGATGCCGCGCAGCTGGGCTTCGATGTCCTCTGGCTCCCGCAGCTGCAGCCGACTCTGATCGTCCAACCAGGACACGGCGCTGGGGTTGCGCAGCAGCAGCTCGGTGGCGAACGAGGACAGCGACAGCACGTGGGCCATCGACTTGGCTGCGACGCCGGAATCGCGCAGCATCTTGACGTACCACGTCGAAGTCGACAGCGATTCGGAAAGCCGACGGAACGCCAGCAGTCCGGCATCAGGGTCGACACCGCGGGAGAACCAGTCGAGCAGCGCCGGGAGCACCTGCTTCTGCACCATCGCTGCGCGCGACACACCAGTGGTCAGCGCCTGAATGTGCTTCATCGCCGACTTCGGATCGCGGTAGCCGAACGCCGACAGACGTTCGCGAGCCGATTCGGCTGAGAGCCGGGAGATCGCCCCGTGGCCGGCAGCGGCTTCGAGGATCGGGCGGTAGAAGATCTGCTCATGAAGCGCCCGGATCCGCCGGGACCGGGACTCGCGCTCCTCCTGCAGCCGCTGCGGAGAGCGGTCGCCGAGGGCGTAGACGCTGCGCGAGAGTGCGCGCATCTTCTTCTCCTGTGTCGGCAGCAGCGCAGTCCGGCGCATCCGCGGGATCTGCAGCCGGTGCTCGACGGTGCGCAGAAACCGGTAGGACTCGCTGAGGTCGGCGGCATCATCGGAGGAGATGTACCCGCGTGCACCGAGCCGGTCGAGCAACTCGAGGGTGTTCGTCACCCGGATGGCTTCGTCGTCGCGGCCGTGGACGAGCTGCAGCAGCTGGGCGGAGAACTCAACATCCCGCAGTCCCCCGGCCCCGAGCTTGATCTGGCGTTTGGCTTCCTTGGCCGGGATGAGGTCGACGACGCGGACGCGCATCCGCCGCACCTCGTCGATGAACCCGGGTCTGGCCGAGGCGGTCCACACATGCGGGTTGAGGGTCTCGAACCAAGCTGTGCCCAGGTCGCGGTCACCGGCGATCGGGCGGGCCTTGAGCAGCGCCTGGAACTCCCAGTTGTGGGCGATGTTCTCGTAGTAGTGCTCGAACTCCTCCAGTTTGCGCACCAGCGGGCCGTTCTTGCCCTCCGGACGCAGTGCGGCATCGACCTCCCACAGGGGAGGTTCGGGCGCGTAGCCGGCGATGACCTCGGCCAGCCGGTGGGCGAGCTTCGTCGCTGTTCGCGCACCGGATTCGTCGAGTTCGGCGAGTCTGCGGGCCTGCGCACCGTGGTCGGTGTCCTGGCCGCCGCTGTCGGGCTCACCGGTGTCAGCAGGTGCCCAGCAGTAGACTACGTCGACGTCGCTGACGTAGTTGAGTTCCCGGGCTCCGCACTTCCCCATCGCAATGACAGCGAGCCGCACCGTCTCGGCATCATCGGTTTCGGCCCGCGCGACGGCGAGAGCGGCGTCGATCGCCGCGGCTGCCATGTCGGCGAGCAGCGCGGACACATCGCAGACGATCTCATTGGCGAACAGGCTGCCGAGATCGTCGCAGGTGAGCTGGACGAGCAGATCCCGGTAGGCCTGCCGCAGCGCGACGACAGCGTCCTCCCCCGTGACCGAGGCGACCGGGGCCTCGGCGGCGGGATCGGCACCGATGGCCTCGAACAGGTGGGACCGCAGACGCGCCGGTTCGGCCGCCTCGGTGCCCAGGAGCAGGGTCTGGTTCTCTGCGGCGAGCAGGAACACCGCCTCGGGCCGGCGCACGAAGTGATCGACTGAGACATCCGAAGTCCCTGCCAGATGCGACAGTCGTGGGAGGAAGTTCGAATACTCATCGACGGCGCTGGCGAAGCGGCGCTGACCCTTCTCATCGAGTGCCTCGATGGTGCGCAGGATCCCAAGCGCCGCGGCATCCGGGTCAGGTGCCTGGGTGATGAGCTCGACGCTGACCGGTGAGCTCAGCACCTCCCTGCCGAGCAGCTCGTCGGCCTCAGCCAGGAACCCCCTGGCACGACGGGAGTCCCCGAAGCCTGAGCGGCTGCGTGCGGGGTCGACCTGACGGCTCATATGGTGTTGAAATGGCGTCGGTACTCGTGCGGGGTGACCTGGTCGCGGTAGTCGACCCACTCCTGCATCTTGTTGCGCAGCACGAACTCGAACACCGCTTCGCCGAGGGTGTCGGCGACGAGTTCGCTGTTCTCCATCTTCGCGACCGCGTCGTTGAGGCTCACCGGCATCGCCGAGATGCCGAGTGCGCGGCGCTCATGATCGGACAGCAGCCACACATTGTCCTCGGCTTCGTCGGGCAGCTCGTAGCCCTCTTCGATGCCCTTGAGGCCAGCGGCCAGCATGAGCGAGTACGTCAGGTACGGGTTGGCTGAGGAGTCGATGCCGCGGTATTCGACCCGCGCCGAGGAGGCCTTGCCCGACTTGTACTGCGGGATCCGCACGAGTGCGGAGCGGTTGCGGTGGCCCCAGCAGATGTAGCTGGGCGCTTCGTGCCCGGTCCACAGCCGCTTGTAGGAGTTGACGTACTGGTTCGTCACCGCTGAGATCTCCGGGGTGTGCTCCAGCAGACCGGCGACGAACTGCCGGCCGGTCTGGGAGAGTTGATACTCAGCACCGGGTTCGTAGAAGGCGTTCTCATCGCCTTCGAACAGCGAGACGTGGGTGTGCATGCCGTTGCCGGGCTCGTCGATGAGCGGCTTGGGCATGAACGAGGCGAACACGCCCTGTTCGAGGGCGACTTCGCGGATGACGGTGCGGAACGTCATGACGTTGTCGGCCATCGTCAGCCCGTCGGCGTAGCGCAGGTCGATCTCGTTCTGGCCAGGGCCGGCCTCGTGGTGCGAGAACTCCACGGAGATGCCCATCGATTCGAGCATCTGCACAGCACTGCGGCGGAAGTTGTTCGCCGTGCCGCCATCGACATGGTCGAAGTAGCCTGCGGTGTCGACGGGCACCGGCGGCTGGCCGCCGAGGTGGCCGGACTTGAAGAGGTAGAACTCGATCTCGGGGTGGACGTAGAAGGTGAAGCCGCGGTCGCTGGCGATCTTCATCTGGCGCTTGAGCACATTGCGCGGGTCCGAGGCCGACGGGGTGCCGTCGGGATCGTAGATGTCGCAGAACATCCGGGCGGTCGGCTCGGTGTCTCCGCGCCACGGCAGCAGCGCGAAGGTCGCCGGATCGGGCCGCAGCACCATATCGGCTTCGAAGATCCGGGAGAAGCCCTCAACGGAGGAGCCGTCGAAGCCGATGCCCTCCCGGAAGGCGCCTTCGAGTTCGGCGGGCACGATGGCCACCGACTTGAGCTGGCCGAGCACATCGGTGAACCACAGGCGGATGAACTTGACGTCACGGTCTTCGACCGTGGACAGCACGTACTCCTGCTGGCGGTTCATCGACATCAGCCGTTCCACTCCTTGTCCTCAGCGTCCCACTGCTTCGTGTTCTCGGCTGCCTTGGCCAGGGCCTGTTCGGCTTCTTTGGCGGTGTCGTAGGGGCCCATGCGGTTCTCCCAGTTGCTCTGCGGGCCGTGCTCGACCTTGCCGGTCTTGGTGTTGAACCAGTACTTCTCGGCGCCGTAGGTCTCTTCCTGATCAGTCATCGCTGAGCTCCCTCGTCGGAAGGTTAGGCAGCGCCGGGGACGCGTGTGCCCCAGGCACCCTGTCGTCCCAGTCTAGCGCGCTGACTGGCGGCAATTGGCCGCTATCGTCCGCGCGCCGTAAGGTGTGCGTCAGGGAGTTGTGAATTGCGCCCCAGAGCGTTGAAATGAAAGGTCTGTCAATGAAGATTGCCGTTCCCACTGAAGTCAAGAACAGCGAATTCCGCGTGGCCATCACCCCAGCCGGTGTCAATGAGCTGACCAAGCGCGGTCACGAGGTCAGCGTCCAGGCTGGCGCCGGTCTCGGCTCGAGCATCACCGACGAGGAGTACGCCGCCGCCGGTGCCACCATCACCCCTGATGCCGCCTCGACGTGGGAGGCCGGCGAGATGGTGCTCAAGGTCAAGGAGCCCGTCGCTGAGGAATACGACTTCCTGCGGAAGGATCTCACCCTCTTCACGTACCTGCACCTGGCCGCCGATGAGCCGCTGACCAACCGCCTCGTCGAGGCCGGCACGACAGCGATCGCCTACGAGACTGTCCAACCCGATGGTCAGGGTCTGCCGCTGCTGGCACCCATGTCCGAGGTCGCAGGCCGCCTGTCGACCCAGGTCGGCGCCAACAGCCTGCTGAAGAAGAACGGCGGCCGCGGCATCCTGCTCTCGGCCGTCCCGGGTGTCGAACGCGGCAAGGTCACCGTCGTCGGCGCCGGTGTCGCCGGCACCGCTGCCGCCCGCATCGCCCTGGGTCTCGGTGCGCAGGTCGACATCTTCGACATCTCGCTGCCGCGTCTGCGCCAGCTCGAAGAGCAGTACGGCACCGGCCTGCAGGCCCGCATGTCCAACGAGTACGACATCGCCGATTCGCTGCGCACCGCAGACCTCGTCATCGGCTCGGTCCTCATCCCCGGCAAGCGCGCCCCGAAGCTCGTGACCGACGAGATGGTCCAGAACATGAAGCCCGGCTCGGTGCTCGTCGACATCGCCATCGACCAGGGCGGCTGCTTCGAGAACTCGAAGCCGACCACCCACGACGACCCGACCTTCGAGGTTCACAACTCGGTGTACTACTGCGTGGCGAACATGCCCGGTGCTGTGCCGACCACCTCGACCCGCGCCCTGACGAACGCCACCATGAGCTACGTGCTCAAGGTCGCCGACCAGGGATGGCGCGAGGCGATGAAGAAGGACACCGGCCTGGCACGCGGCCTCAACACCTTCGACGGCCACGTCACCAACGCCAATGTCGCCGAGGCATTCAACCTCGACTTCACCGCACCTGAGAAGGTCCTCGCAGACTGAGGCACGTCTCACCGCAGGCGGCCGTCTCCACACCTGGAGGCGGCCGCCTTCCGCGTTAGACTGGGGATCATCATGACTTCACACGCACCGCTTGGCACCCTGCGCAAAGGAACCGTCTCTCCGATCCTGCCCGTTCCCAAGGACATCCCGCGTCCGGAATACGTCGGCAAGGCCGTCCCGAACGAGGGCAACGCCGGCGATGTCTACTCCGCCGAGGACATCGAGAAGATCCGCGCCGCCGGCCGCATCGCCGCCAACGCGCTCGAAGCCGTCGGCCAAGCGGTGGCTCCCGGCATCACGACCGATGAACTCGACCGCATCGCCCACGAGTTCCTCTGCGACCACGGCGCCTACCCGTCATGCCTGGGCTACCGCGGGTTCCCCAAGGCCTGCTGCACCTCGGTCAACGAGGTCATCTGCCACGGCATCCCCGATGACACGGTGCTCAACGACGGGGACATCCTCAACGTCGACATCACCGCCTACATCGAGGGCATGCACGGGGATACGAACTTCACATTCTTTGTCGGCGATGTCGATGACGAGTCCCGCAACCTCGTGCTGCGCACCCACGAGGCGATGATGCGCGGCATCAAGGCCGCCAAACCCGGCCGCCAGATCAACATCATCGGCCGGGTCATCGAGAAGTACGCCCAGCGCTTCAGCTACGGCGTCGTCCGCGACTACACCGGCCACGGCGTCGGCGCGGAGTTCCACTCCGGGCTCATCGTCCCCCACTACGACGCCGCCCCGAACCACGACGAGCTCATCGTCCCGGGCATGGTCTTCACCGTCGAGCCGATGCTCAACCTCGGCACCGAGGGATGGGAGGCATGGGATGACGATTGGACGATCGTCACCGCCGATAAGAAGCGCTCAGCCCAGTTCGAGCACACCATCGCGATCACCGAGACCGGCGCCGACATCCTCACCCTGCCCGATGAGACCGCAGCCATCTACGGCGGACCAGGAGACCCGGCATGAGCCCGGCAGCGCAGCGCGCCGACTGGGCGATCGGCGTCGACATCGGCGGCACCGGCATCAAGGCCAGCCTCATCGACCCGGTCGCCGGTGAGCTGGCGTTCAAGCGCCGCCGCATCCTCACCCCGCAGCCGGCCACCCCCGAGGCGGTGGTCGCCACGGTCAGCGAGGTCGTCCAGCAGGTCATCGACAAGGCCCTGCAGAAGGACATCATCGCCGATGCCGCCGAACTCGACCACGCCCCCATCGGCGTGGCCTTCCCCGGCGTCCTCAAGGACGGCGTCGTGCGCTTCGCCCCGAACCTCGACCAGTCCTGGATCGGCGAGCACCTGCCTGAGCATCTGGAGAAGGCAACCGGCCGTAGCTGCTACGTCCTCAACGACGCCGATGCCGCAGGCCTTGCCGAGATGACCTTCGGCGCCGGCCGCGACTACCGCAAGCAGACCGTCATCCTCACCACCCTGGGCACCGGCATTGGCACCGCGCTGTTCGCCAACGGCCAGCTCGTGCCCTTCACAGAGCTCGGCCACATCGAGATGAACGGCGCTGATGCCGAGACGCAGGCAGCCGAATCGGTGCGCACCCGCGAAGGGCTGACCTTCGCACAGTGGGCTGAGCGGCTCCAGCAGTACTACGAGCAGATCGAGCTGCTCCTCCACCCCGACCTCATCATCGTCGGCGGCGGAGTGTCGAAGGAGCACGAGAGCTTCCTGCCGCTGCTCAAGCTCGAAGCCCCGATCCGGCCGGCTGAGCTGCGCAATGCCGCCGGCATCGTCGGAGCCGGCTACTCGGCCGCTCGCGCCGGCCGGACGAAGGTGAAGAAGAACACCGCCAAATAGCGAGGTGAGCCGCCCGGCGGCGTGCCGGTTTTGCACCCAGCTGAACACTGTTCAATAATTGAACGATGTTCATCTACTCTTCCCTCGCCGATCGCGTCCTCGCTGGCACCCCGGCCACCGCTGACGACGCCCACGCCATCCTCTCCAGCTCCGATGAGGAGCTCCTCGACCTCGTCGCCGCCGCCTCCCGCCTGCGCCGGGAGCACTTCGGCAGCCGGGTGAAGGTCAACTACCTCGTCAACCTCAAGTCCGGCCTGTGCCCGGAGGACTGCGGCTACTGCTCGCAGCGCCTTGGCTCCGAGGCCGAAATCCTCAAGTACTCGTGGCTGCCCGGTGACGAAGCCCGCCGGCAGGCGGAGTTCGGCCTGGCCGGCGGCGCCTCGCGCGTGTGCCTGGTGGCCTCCGGCCGCGGCCCGTCGAACCGCGATGTCGAGCGCGTCTCCGGCATGGTCGAGGACATGAAGGCCGCCAATCCCGGCGTCGAGGTGTGCGCCTGCCTCGGCTTCCTCAAGGACGGCCAGGCCAAGCGCCTCAAGGACGCCGGAGTCGACGCCTACAACCACAACCTCAACACCGCCGAGTCCCACTACGCCGACATCTGCTCGACGCACACCTTCGCCGACCGCGTCGACACCGTCGACAAGGCCCGCGAAGCCGGTATGTCGCCGTGCTCGGGCCTCATCGTCGGCATGGGCGAGACGAACGCCCAGATTATCGAGACGATCGAATCGCTCAAGGCCGTCGACTCTGATTCGATTCCGGTCAACTTCCTCATCCCCTTCGACGGCACTCCGCTGGAGGGCACGAACACGCTGACCCCGCAGCACTGCATGCGCATCCTGTGCGCGGTGCGGTTCATGTGCCCGGACCGCGAGCTGCGCATCGCCGGTGGCCGAGAGATGCACCTGCGCTCGCTGCAGCCGCTGTCGCTGCATGTGGCCAACTCGCTCTTCCTCGGTGATTACCTCACCTCCGAGGGCCAGGCCGCAGAAGACGATCTCGACATGATCGTCGACGGCGGCTTCGAGATCGTCGGTGCGAAGAACACCGCCCAGCTGCGCGATGAGCTCAAGGCCCACCGCGCCGCCCACCAGGCCGCCTTCGACACCAGTGCCAACGGCACCGGCGCCTCCGAGGACACCGCCTCGGCGGCAAGCCCGGCGGCTACCGCGAGCACCCTGCCGTGCGGCAAGCCGCTGCCGCCTGCCGGCCACGAGGCGGGTTCGACCGGTGTGCAGATCCCGACGATCCGCCGCCGCGGTGCCGGCACGGAGCTCGCCCCCAATGCCTGACCAGCACCAAGCCTCGACTCTGAAGCGCGACACCGGCCTGCTGTGGCACCCGTATGGGCCACTCGATGCCGGTGCGCACTTCTCGGTCACCGGTGCCTCGGGCCCGTACGTCGACCTGATCGACGCCGCAGGCACCAGCCACCGGCTGCTCGACGGCATGAGCTCGTGGTGGTCGGTCGTTCACGGCTACCGCCACCCGGTCATGGACGCCGCGCTCACCGAGCAGATCGGGTCGTTCTCCCACGTCATGTTCGGTGGGCTGACCCACGATCCTGCCGTCGAGCTTGCCGAACGGCTCGTCGACGTCACTCCTGCCGGGCTCGATCACGTGTTCCTCGCCGATTCCGGTTCGGTCTCTGTCGAGGTCGCGCTCAAGCTCGCGATCCAGTACCAACGGGCGCGCCGGCGGCAGCGCGGCACGTTCCTCGCCCTCGAAGGCGCCTATCACGGCGATACGACCGGGGCGATGAGCGTGTGCGACCCGGTCGGCGGCGTGCACGCCGATTTCGCGGCGCTTCTGGCTGAGAACGTCTTCCTGCCCCGGCCGCCGCTGCCGGAGGCGCCCGCCGCCGAGGTGGAGGCGTGGGTTACCCAGGCAGAGAACCTCGTCGACGCCCACGCTGAGGATCTGGCCGGCATCATCGTCGAACCCCTGTTCCAGGGGGCCGGTGGCATGCGGCCGTACCATCCGGCGGCACTGCAGGCGCTGCGCCGGCTGGCCGATGAGATCGACGCGGTGCTCATCGCTGATGAGATCGCCACCGGTTTCGGGCGCACCGGCACCGCCTTCGCCTGCGAAGCCGCCGGGATCGTCCCCGATGTCATGTGCCTGGGCAAGGCGCTGACCGGCGGATACCTCACCATGGCCGCACTCCTGTGCCGCGGCCCGGTCGCTGAGGTCATCACGCAGTCGTCATACCGAGCGCTCATGCACGGCCCGACCTTCATGGCCAATCCGCTGGCCTGTGCTGCGGCGTCAGCCTCGCTTGGGCTGCTTTTTGGCGATGAGACGAGCGGCTGGCAGCCGGCGATCGAGCGCATCTCCCCGGCCTTGGAAGCAGGCCTCTCCCCTGCCCGAGAGCTGCCGGGCGTCCATGAGGCCAGGGTGACCGGCGGGATCGGCGTCATCGAACTCGACCGGCCCGTCGACGTCGGCCTCACCACCCGCATCGCGGCCAGGCACGGCGTGTGGTTGCGGCCGTTCCGCCAGCACATCTACACGATGCCGCCCTACATTTCCACACCGGAGACGATCGCCACGATCACCCTGGCGATGGTCGCCGCAGCGGCTGCCCACACCGAGGAGACGGAGTCGTGAACGCCATCGCCGCCCGGCTCGCGGCTGCCGGTGAGCGACGGCAGGCTGCTGATATGCACCGCACTGATCCGGTGCTCACCGGCCTCGACCTCGCCTCGAACGATTACCTCAGCCTGTCCCAGCACCCGCAGGTGCGTGCGGCGGCCATCGAGGCGATCGAGCAGTTCGGCACCTCGGCACGTGCCTCCCGGCTCGTCACCGGCACGACGCGAGCCCATCACGCGCTCGAAGCCGCCCTGGCCGAGCGTCTGCTCCACCCGGCCTGCGTCACCTTCTCCAGCGGGTATATGGCCAATCTCGCTGCGGTGGCCACACTGGCTGGGCCGGATACGCTCATCGTCTCCGACGCCCACAACCACGCCTCGCTCATCGATTCGTGCCGGCTGACGAAGGCACCGGTGCAGATCGTCGCCCACAACGACACGGCAGCCGTCGAGGCCGCACTGGCCGAACGCCGCCAGCCCGAGGCACTCGTCATCGTCGAATCGGTCTACTCCGTCCTCGGCGATGCCGCAGATCTGGACGCGCTGCTCGATCTGTGTGCTCGCTACGATGGGATGCTGCTCGTCGACGAGGCTCACGGCCTCGGGGTCGCCGGCACCGGTGAGCACACCGGCTTTGGCGCAACCGCCCAGCTCTCAGCTCACCGCGACCGGCTCGTCGTCACCGCCACCTTGTCCAAAGCTCTCGGCTCGCAGGGCGGTGCGCTGCTGGGCAGCGAGCTCATCCGCGATGCCGCGATCAACACCGCCCGCTCGTTCATCTTCGACACCGGCCTGGCGCCGGCCAATGCCGCTGCCGCCCGTGCCGCACTCGACCTCATCACCCCAGAACGGGTCGCTGACATGGCGTCTGCCCGCGCTCAGCTGGCGGCCGCGCTCGAGGTGCCGGTCCCGGCCGGTGCGGTGCTCTCGGTGCCGATGCCCAGCCCCGAATCCGGAGTGCGGGCCCGGGCGCTGCTGCGCGAGGAGGGCATCCTCGTCGGCTGCTTCCGCCCGCCGTCGGTCCCCGATGGCATCACCCGGGTGCGGCCGACCGCCCGCGCCGGCCTCAGCAGCGCCGAGCTCGAACGCGCCTGCACCCGCATCCGTGCGATCACCGATGCCTGCGCATCCCTGGTCGCCGGCGCTCAGGTGACCGGGTCATGATCCCCCGGTATCTGCTTGTCACCGGCACCGACACCGGTGTCGGCAAGACGATCGCGACCGCCGCCCTGGCTGCAGCGCTCTCAGCGGCCGGGCGGCGGGTCATCATGGTCAAGCCCGTGCAGACCGGGCACATCAGCCCCGATGATGCCGAGCGCACCGAATTGGAGGCACAGTACTCCGACGTCGTAACCGAATCCGATGCGCAGATCATCGCCCGGCTGGCCGGCATCGAGACGTTCACACACACCACCCTGCGCCTGCCGATGGCACCAGTCCCGGCCGCCCGTGCCGAAGGCGCCAGCCTGCCGACAGCCGGTGAGCACGCTGAGTACATCCGCGAGCTGGCTGCGCAGACCAGCGCCGACCATGTCCTCATCGAAGGCGCCGGCGGGGTGCTCGTCGACTTCGGCGGGCACACGGCAGCCGATCTCGCTCACACCCTGGCAGTCGAATCCTGTGAACCGGTCGGTGCCGTCATCGTCGCCCGCTCAGGGCTGGGCACACAGAATCACACCGCACTGACCGCCGAAGCGCTGGCCCACCGCGGCGTGGACGTCACTGGCATCGTCATCGGCTCGTGGCCTGATCCTGCCCTGCCGGTCGATATCGACAACCGTGAGGCGCTCACGACCATCGCCCCGCTGCTCGGTGCCCTGCCAGCCGGAGCCGGCCACCGCCTCGGTGCCGGTGATTTCCAGGCCCAGGCACCTGCCTGGCTGCGCCTGCCGGACTGACCTGTTCATGAGTGCTCGTGCCACTCCTGCCGCACCCGGCTGAGATCCTGGTTGGCATCCTCGAGTGCCTTCTCATTGGCCGCCTGGCCGAACTATCAAATGTATAAAGGACTGCAAAGACGGGGAGGTCAGGCCGCCTGTACGCCGGGTTCTGTCCGCAGGCGGGTCGCCCCGGTCTGCGTGACGGTCATCTGTCTAGGAGCACCGTTGCCGGTGCCCTCAAGCGATCCACCCGACAGCTTCAGCGAGCAGCCGTCAGGCGCTGTCTGTGCGATCTTGCTCCCGGCGGGGTTTACCGTGCGATCCCAGTCACCTGGCACCCGGTGGTCTCTTACACCACCCTTTCACCCTTACCGGCCGATGGCCGGCGGTCTGCTTTCTGTGGCACTGTCCCGCGAGTTGCCCCGGGTGGGCGTTACCCACCGCCGTGCTCTGTGGAGCCCGGACGTTCCTCGTCAGCATCTGCTGCCGCGACCGTCCGGCGACCTGACCTCGGCCTCCAGTGTACGCCCGCGCCCGAGGCGACAGGCACCGGATGTGCGCATCCTCACCTGCACCTGAACGCAGGTTGGGGCCTGGAGATGGCTACGATGGCTGGCGTGATTGTTCTGCTGCCGCCCTCTGAGGGCAAGACGCTTGCCGCCTCGGGTCCCGTGCTCGATTTCGATGAGCTGAGCTTCCCGGAGCTCACCGGTGCCCGCATCGAGGTTCTCGAATCACTCGCCGAGGTCTCAGCTGAGCCCGATGCCTGCGAGCAGCTCGGTGTGGGGCTCTCCCTCCAGGACGATGTCGAGCGCAATACGCACCTGACGGAGATCCCCTGTGCTCCTGCGCTGGAGACTTACACCGGGGTCCTGTATGCCGCCCTCGATGCGGGGAGTATGCGCGGCAAGGCTCGCGAACGTCTCTCGCAGGTCTATGTATCCTCAGCGCTGTTCGGGCTCCTGGCAGCCGGTGATCCGATTCCTGCCTACCGGCTGTCGATGAAGACGAAGCTCGCCGCGCATGGGGTGCTCGCCACATGGTGGAAGAAGCGCCTCTCACCGGTCCTCGATGAGGAGTTCGCCGGTCAGCTCATCCTCGACTGCCGCTCGACGGAGTACCGCAAGTCCTGGCCGGGGCCGGTCGAACAGGTCGTGACCGTTTCCGCAGTGACGGAGAAGAACGGCAAGCGCTCGGTCGTCTCCCACAACGCCAAGCTCACGCGCGGGGAGCTCGCCGGTCATCTGCTGCGCAGCAGGGCGGGCCTGCCGGAGACTCCTGAGGCGCTGCTCAAGGCTGCGCGCAAGCACTATGAGGCGGAGCTGACCCCTGCCACGAAGCGCAAGCCTGCCGAGCTGACGATCGTTCTGCCCGGCTGAGAACACTCACGTGCAGGTCAAGCGTGCAGCAGCAGAGCGCCGCACTCATCGCAGTCGGCGGTTGCTCCGGATCCCGAGGCGCCGAGTCGGTCGAGGGTCATCGCGCTGATCTGCGAGCCGCATGAACCGCAGGAGCCGGCGCTGACATGCGCGGCCGTCGGCTGACCGGCGGCGAATGCCTGCACCAGCCGGCTGCCGATCGGGCCAGGCAGCTGGGAGGCGATCTGCTGGCGTTTGGCGGCGAGCTCTTCGCTGCGTGACTGCAGTTCGGCGGCGCGTTCGGCGCGTTCGGCCTGCAGCTGCTTGCCGGTGACGGCGATCTGATTGAGGTCCTCGGTGACGGTGCTGATGCGCTCGGTGAGGTCGTCGATCTCGCCCATCACTTCGAGCTGGTCGTTCTCGCGTTCACCCTTGGCTGCAATCGCGGTGTCGATATCGGACTGCAGCGCCACGAGGTCACGGCTGGTCAGGCCTTCACCGGAGTTGAGGGCATCGCGCATCTGCTCGATGCGGGTGCTGCGGGCTTCGACGTCGGCATTGATCTCAGCGGTCTGTTTGCGGTATCCGGCCTGGGCGGCTTCGAGCTCTTTGAGCATCGCGGCAGTCGCCTGATGTTCGCCGGCGAGCTGCCGCAGACGGGCGATGAGCTCAGTCTGCTTGGCCTCATGCTCGGTCTTGCGTGATGCGGCTGCCGTTTCGATCCAGTCGTTCAGCGCCTGCTGCTCGCCTGTGCTCAGTGTTGTGGTGTTGGCTGTCATGTCATTCACCTGCCTGTCCGATGCGCTCCGTCCACGGGTCGGTCGAGATCTCCGAGACTGTGACCGTCACGTCCATGCCGCCTGAGCTCAGCTGTTCGCGCAGTTGTTCGGCGGCTCTGGCCATCCACATGGATTCGGCTGCCCAATGGGAGATGTCGATGAGATGCGGGGTGCCTGCGGCGCGCCGGTGGGCGGTGTCCCGGGCTTCGGTGGCCGGGTGATGGCGCAGATCGGAGGTGATGTAGACCTCGGCGTCGGTGGCGCGGACCTCGTCGAAGAGTGAGTCCCCTGCTCCCCCGAGCACGGCCACCCGCTCGACCTGAACTTCGGGGTCGCCGGCGATGCGGATGCCGGTGGCGGTTGCCGGTGCGGCTTCGGCCAGGCGGGCGGCGAGTTCGCGCACGCTCACCCGAGCCGACAGGGTTCCGACCCTGCCGAGTCCCACTCCGGCAGGGGCGTCGCTGTGCTGGACGAGCGGGGTGAGCTCGGTCAGGTCGATCGCCTCAGCCAGAACGTCGGAGACCCCGCCGATGGCGGAGTCGGCGTTGGTGTGGGCGTTGTACTGGGCGATGCCGGAGCGGATGAGTTCCGTGATGGCCCCGCCTTTGAGAGTATCGGCTGACACCGAGGTGATGCCGCGCAGCAGCAGCGGGTGGTGGGTGAAAAGGAAGTCGGCGCCCAGGTCCTTCGCCTCGGCGATGACGGCATCCATCGGGTCGAGTGCGAGGTGGATGTGGGAGACCTCAGCGGCCGGGTCACCGACAGCGAGTCCGACGCTGTCCCAGGGCTCTGCGTAGGCCGGAGGCCACAGCGAGTCGCAGATGCTGATGATGTCCGAAACGCGAGGTGAGCCCATGCGCATACCGTAATACACTTCAGCTGCTGAGAACATTCGCCATGATGAGCCTGTCCATGCTAGCCACAGGCGGTCTGGCACAAGATGAGACCCCCGTGCAGAGCACTTCAGGCCCTAGCGCATAATCGGTGGTATGAATCACATCACTGCCCTGAATGCCAGCACTATCTCCGATGCGGTGGCCCGGTCTGCACGCCGGAACACCGACCGGGTCGGCGTCGTATTCGCCGACCGCACCTGGACCTACCCGCAGCTCGATGTCGCCGTCACCGCCGTGGCCCGGCATCTGGTCTCACTCGGCCTGTCCAAGGGTGAGCGCGTCGCCGCCTACGGCAAGAACTCCGACCTGTACCTCATCGTGTTCCTCGCCGCCGCGCGCGCCGGCCTCATCCACGTGCCGGTGAACTACCAGCTCAAGGAGGCAGAGCTCCAGTACATCCTCACCGACTCCGGCGCCGGCGTCGTCATCGCCGATGCCGACCTTATGGAGCATGTCGAGAACACCGAGGCAGGCCAAGCCGCCCAGCGCCTGACGATGGACGACCTCGTGCCGGTCGCCACTGCCACAGATGTCACACCGGTCGGCGAGGGCGAGTTCGATGTCATCGACACCGACGCCGTCCAGCTGCTCTACACCTCGGGCACCACCTCGGCGCCCAAGGGCGCAGTGATGACGCACCGGTCGCTCATGCACGAGTACCTCAGCTGCCTTGATGTCCTCGACTTCTCTGCTGAGGACCGGCAGGTCCACGCACTGCCGATGTACCATTCGGCGCAGATGCACGTGTTCCTGCTGCCGAGCCTGCTCAAGGGCTCGTACAACATCATCGTGCCCGCTCCCGTCCCGGCTGAGCTCATCGAGCTGTTCGCCTCGGAGCGGATCACCTCATTCTTCGCCGCACCCACGGTGTGGGTGGCGCTGGCGAACACCCCGGCGTTCTTCGAACGCGATCTCTCCAGCCTCAAGCGCGCCTACTACGGTGCATCGATCATGCCCGGCCCGGTGCTGAAGAAACTGCGCGATCACCTCCCGGAGCTCGGCTTCTACAACTGCTTCGGCCAGTCTGAGCTCGGTCCACTGTGCACGGTGCTGCGACCGGAGGAGCACGACGATCATCCCGGATCGGCAGGCCGCCCGGTGCTGTTCGTCGACGCCCGCGTCGTCGACCCGATGGGCCAGGAGGTCGGACCCGGTGAGCAGGGCGAGATTGTCTACCGCTCCCCGCAGCTCATGCGCGAGTACTGGAACAAGCCCGAGGCGACCGAGGAGGCGCTGCGGGATGGCTGGTTCCACTCCGGTGACCTCGTCGTCGCAGATGAGCAGGGCTTCATCGAGGTCGTTGACCGCGTCAAGGACGTCATCAACACCGGTGGTGTGCTCGTGGCCTCCCGCCAGGTGGAGGACGCGATCTTCGAACTCGACGCCGTCGGCGAGGTGGCAGTCGTCGGCATGCCCGATGACAAGTGGATCGAGGCGATCACCGCGTTCGTTGTGCCGAAGGGTGAGATCACCGAGGACGCGGTCATCGACCACGTCAAGGAGCGCCTGGCTCCGTTCAAGGTGCCCAAGGCCGTTCACTTCGTCGAGGAGCTGCCGAAGAACACCTCGGGCAAGATCCTCAAGCGCGAACTGCGCGACCGCTGAGCATTGAGGCTGGGGCGTGTGGGAAAGCGCGCCCCGGCCTGCTCGTATGGCATACTGTTGTCCGGCCGGAGACGATTCCGCCTGGGGGCCTATAGCTCAGTTGGCTAGAGCATCTCGTTTACACCGAGAGGGTCGGGGGTTCGAGTCCCTCTGGGCCCACTTTTTCTTCAAGTCTCGGGACATCGTCCACTCGATGCCCCGAGACTTCTTCTCGTTTTGGCGCTGATGTCCCAGGCTACCCGCCATCGAGGAACGACACGCAGGACGCTTCACCGCCATCCTCACCAGCGCCGGCACCGCCTCGGTCAACTGGCTCATCCACCTCGGCGACCACATCTGCACTCACCATGACGGCCAGCCGTCAACCTCTCCCTGGGCCCAGGCGCCAGCTCTACAGGACATGAGCGCGTGGTCTCACAGCTAGGCTTGGGAGATGGAGACTGTGACACGGCCGGTTCATCCCGCACTTCAGAGCTGCCTGGCTGAGCCCATGGTGGCCTACGACATTGTGCTGCCGGTCGACGCCGTCCACGTGGGAGTGCCCAGCACGGCCGCCACGGTGATCATCGCGGTGGAGGAGCCTCTCGATGTGGGGTGGCTTCACGAACCCAACCGATCCACGGCGCGCTGGTGCTCGATCTCCGGTCTCCATCTGCGTCCTGCGCTGATTCACACGCACGGTCTCCAACGAGGTATTCATCTGGCTGTCACACCGATTGGATGCCGAGCACTCTTCGGCGCACCGATCGGCTCTGTGGCAACACACACCGTCGATATGGATGACCTGCCGCGAGGGCTGACCTGCGACGAGCATGAAGGCATCGCCAGTCGCACCTCGTGGACAGACCGCCTCGCCGCCGCGGAAGCCATGCTGTTGACCCGACTGAATCGGTGGGCTGGCGACCCCACGGTGACGGCGGCGTGGCGTCTCCTTGGGAGTGGTCTTCCGGTCGCCGAGGTGGCCGCGGAAATTGGGTGCTCGCGGCGCCACCTGAGAAATCGCGTCCGCGCAGAGTTTGGCCTGACGCCCAAAGAGATCAGCCTTCTGGCCCGCTTCGAGAACGCCCAGCGCCTTGTCGCATCAGGAGCGTCCCTGACCGAGGCGGCCAGCAGTTGCGGGTATGCAGATCAGTCGCACCTCTCGCGGGAATGGAAGAGATTCGTCGGAGGCAGTCCCAAAGCTCGAACTGAAGATTTCCCAAATCTTCAAGACCTGGCACTGATCGCCGACCATGATTGAACACATGACGACAACCAAGCCCCAGCTGTTTCACTGCCTCACCTACGCCGATGTCGACAAAGGTCTAGCGTTCCTCGCCGCGCTCGGGTTCGAGCAGGTCCTCGTTGTCCGCAGCGAAGCAGACCCCAGCCGGGTTGAGCATGCCGAACTGCGCTGGCACGATTCGGGCGGGATCATGCTTGGCTCCGCCCGGCAACCAGCCCCTCACAGGATCCCAGACACGGCCGGCCAGGCCCGCTGCTATCTCGTGGTCCCGGCAGCCGCTGACGTCGACGCAACCTACGAGAAGGCGATGGCAAACGGCGCCACGACCATCGAAGACCCCGCCGACCAGCCCTACGGCGGACGTGTCGCCACCGTCGCAGATCCAGAAGGCAATCACTGGTCTGTTGGCTCGTACCCGGGCGAGTGAGAACATGTCTTGACTCGGGACACATCTGGGCCCACTTCTTAGAATCTCGGGACATCGTTCACTCGTGAGCCTCCCCGCAAGTGGTGGACACGTGAACCACGTCACGCGGCCTGCGTAGACGGTTCATCCTGAATCTGATCGGCATTCTGCTCGGCCAGGAGCTTCTCTTCGAACTCCACCGGCGGGACCATTCCCAACGCTGAGTGCAACCTCCGCCGGTTATAGACCACCTCGATCCAACGAGCGACTTCCCGCGTCGCCTCAGCCCGGGTCTGCCAGACTCGCCGCTGGAAGAACTCCGTTTTCAACGACGACCAGAACGACTCCGACATCGCGTTATCCCAACACACCCCAGTCCGGCCCACGGACTGCCTCAAACCCAGCTCAACAGACGCCTGATGCAACTGCGCCGACGTGTACCGCGCTCCTTTATCGGCATGAAAAATCACGTCATCTGGAATGATTTCTCGCAGTGTATGAGCCATCCTCAACGCCCGTTCCACGAGGTCAGAATCCTGCCGGGCATCCATCGACCAGCCGAGCACTCGACGGGAGCACCCATCGCGGATCACGCACAAGTACACGAACCCCTCCCAGGTGCGCAGATACGTAATATCGCTGATCCACACAGCATCCAACTCACCTCGGTCCCAGACCCGTTTCACGAGGTCCGGAATGTGATGAGTCGCCACACCCGGCAGAGTCGTCACCGGCTTGAACCTGCGCGGGCTGATCCCCTCAAGGCCCTGCCTGCGCAACGAGGCGGCGACCGTCTTCTCATCCACGCACACACCTTGCCGAGCCAATTGCGCTGACACCCGCGGTGCCCCGTAGACACCATCAGACTCCGCGTGGATCGCTACGACTTGCCTGTCAAGGCTCCGTTGCGCTCTGCCGCGTTTCGATGGCCCGATCTGCCGGCGCTTCTTCCATGCGTAGTACCCGGATCTCGTCACCTCCAGGAGTCTAGCCATCCGGCGGATCGCGTAACGTGCCTTCTCCGAGTCCATCAGCTCGAATTTCTCGTGTTTCGAGGCTTCGACGCGAAGAAGGCGGCTGCTTTTCCCAGGAACTCGTTGTCCTGCTTCAGATCGAAGTTCTCCCGCCTCAACCGTGCCAGCTCAGCCCGCTCATCCTCGTCCAATGGACCCATGGGCTCACCATCGACACGGCGCCGACCCTTCTAGGCTTTCACCCAGGTACCCAGAGTCTGTTCACCGACTCCGATTTCCCTGGCCACCGCGGCAATAGACCTGCCAGTATCGATGACGAGGCTCGCGGCCTCGACCCGATACTCCGGAGTGTAAGAACGACGCTGTCGCTTCTGATCTGGCATATTGAACATCCTTCCAGCAGGACTACAAATCCCGCTAACTTGGGTGTCCACTATTCGAGGGTAGCCTCACTCGATGTCCCGAGATCTCTTTTGCTTCGACATTGGTCTCTCGCGTCATCGTTCCGTATGCCGCATCAGCGGACACGTTCCGTAGACCTGTCAGCGATGCGGCGTCGTTCTGCCCACTCGTGGAGAACTCGCCCGCCGCCGGGGTGACCAGCACTGTTGCAGTAACGTGGGTTTGAGAACCATCCTTGATTTCGTTCCGGAACCGCCCACCGACCCCGATGCCGAGAGGATGTGGCAGTGAAGGCACTCTTCTTCACCGCCGACCTCGGGGGCAATGTGCCGCCGATCCTCGCGGTCGCTGAGGAGCTTGCCGCCAGGGGCTGGGATATCGAGGTCGCAGGCCTGGCAGCTGGTGAATCCGGATTCCCCCAGCCGCACTTTGCAGCAGGCATCGCAGCCGGACCCGTGTCAGGGATGGGCATCGCCCGCATTGCGTCGATCGTCAGGATCACTGCCAGCCCGTATGCACGCGAAGACGCTGCCGCCATCATCGCTGCCAGCCAGCCGGATGTCATCGCCGTTGACTGCCTGCTGCTCACTCCGCTGCGCGCCGCCCTCGTCTCCAGCATTCCGGTAGTCGTGCTCGCCCACACCTTCGGAAAATACTGGTCACCCCTGTACCACCCCTTCACCGCTGAGGGTCTCGACCTGTTCGGCGTGAGCCTGAGCAGGAACTGGGACCAGGCCGCGGCGCGGCTCATGCTCACCGATGCCGAACTCGACCCCGGCAGCCGCAACCCGGTGCTGCGCCACTGCACCTGGACTGGATCGACCGAACAGGCATCCCCTCCGACCCGGGGCCTACCCGGTCACCGTCCCCGCGTCCTCGTGTCACTGTCGACAACCGACTGGCCGGGCATGAAGCCGATCTACCGGCGCGTCATCGAAGCACTCTCCCACCTGCCCGTCGACGCCATCGTCACCACCGGCGGTGCATCATTCAGCAATGAACTCGACGGGGCCGACAATGTCGAGGTGCGCGGCTGGGTCGATCATGCCGCGCTGATGCCGCAGATGGATCTGCTCATCGGGCATGGCGGACATTCGACGACACTCAAGGCGCTCGCCCATGGCATCCCGGTTCTTGTGCTGCCGGTCAACCCGGTCTCGGATGAAGCCGGCATCGGTGATGTGCTGCGAGAACGCGGACTGGGAATGCGCGTGCGGCCTTCGGCGCGTCCGCGCAGACTGGCGGCCGCGGTCACCTCGCTGCTGACCGACAGCACTGTGCGCGAGAACGCGGCATCTCATGGGCGGCGGCTGCGCGCGCTTCGACCCGGTGCTGCTGTGGCGGCAGACCATATCGCCCGCCTCACCACAGAGTAGTCGCAGTCCGTCGGCGCTGCAGCAGTTCTCAGCTGTCGGTCGCAGGCATGCCGTCGACGCTGTAGCGACGCTCGATTCCTGCGGTCGCCTGTCCCCTTTCGTTGGATGCCACGCGCTCCTGATGGGTTGCGAATGCAGCTGGATCGGCGAAGCGCTCGGACACCTGCCAGATGAGAGGCTCACGCGTCTGGTCAACGGAGGAGGCAAGGCATCCGAGTTCGGCGCGGGTCCGCGCGATGTGATCCGGCAGGTGTTCTTCTACGACCGCCAGTTCGTGGGCGTCAGTGCAGATCAGCTGTCCTGTCAGGCGAACCTCTGACATCAGTTCCTCCGTTCCGCGGCGTGTGTGATCAAGACTGTCACATGGCCATCGGTCACCGCAGCAGCGGAAGTGTGAGCGGGTAACGGTACTTCTGGTAGCGGGAGGCAGCCATCGCCGCGATGATCGGGATGACGATGCTGACGATGTAGATGACTGCCCAGATGATCCAGGCTGCCGGCAGCAGGATGACGGTGAAGGCGAGGATCGATGCGACCATCGACGCCAGCGCCAGGGTGACGGCGAAGTTGAAGGAGCCGGCGGCCGCGTTGCGGACGAGGTCGCTCTTGTCCTTGTAGATGAACCAGAAGATGAGCGGGCCAACGAAGGCCAGCATTCCGAGGCTCAGCACCGCGGAGATGATGAGCGAGAGGTGGCACAGAATCGCCCAGGTGCGGTCGGTGGACTGATGGCTGGTCTGGTGCGGGGCGTATGTCTCGTTCATGTCCTCTATTCTCCCCTGCTCAGCTGGGCGCCACCATGCGGTTTTCCTCCGCGTGCCCACGGCGGACAACCAGAGGGTTGACACAAACTAGTTTGCATTACAAACTGGTTTGTATGAACCAGATTCCGCAGCAGAACCCCGAACCGCACGATGCCGAGGGCACACCAGCTCTCGATCCGCGTCGCGCTCTGGAGATCGCCACCTCCGGGCAGCGCACAATCAGTCGTCGCGAACAGCGGGCCGGGATCATCACCTCACTGCTGTGGTCGGCCATCTGGTTCGTCGGGTACAGTGCCATGGCAGCCGCCTACGTCTTCGGGCTCATGCCCGCAGCCATCGCCGGCATCATCTTCGCCGCCGGCATGACGGCAGCCCTCATCGCCACAAGCATCATCAATGTGTGCGCCGCCTCCGGCCGCCGGGGTCCCGCCGCCCGGCAGGGCACGCTCTACGGCGTCACCTGGGCGCTCGTCGTCACCGTCATGATCATCGTGAGCATGCAGCTGGGCACCTACCTGCAGGACCCGCAGGTCATCGGCTGGCTGGCCAACTCGGTCGCCGTCTTCGGCGTCGGCATCATGATCGTCATGGGCGGCGTCATCTTCTCCGACCGGATGATGTTCGGATTCGGCATCGGGGCGATCGTGGCCCTCATCATCAGCCTGCTGGTCGGCCCGGAGCTCTTCACGCTCGTCTTCGCCGCAGCGGCCCTGGCAGGACTCGTCGTCAGCATCATCGCCCTCGCGCGCACCGGACGGGAAGCAGGCCGGTCATGACGGCACTTGATCCGGTCATCCACGCTGATTCGCGCCTGCGCATCATGGCCGCCCTGGCCGGACTGCCGGCCGGCGACGAGGTGCTGTTCACCCGCCTGCGCAAGGACCTGTCGATGACCGCCGGGAACCTCTCCACCCACCTGCGCAAGCTCGAAGAAGCCGGCTACCTCACCCAGACCAAGACCATCGAAGGCCGCACACCGGCCACCTACCTCTCCCTCACCGCCACCGGCCGTGCATCCTATGAGACTTATCTGACCAATCTGCGCACCATCCTGGAAGGAAACCCCTGATGTCACCGACCCCCACCCTCAGCCAACCGCAGCGCACAAACGCGCCCACCGCCTCGGGCACGGCCGCTGTCACCCTCGACAACGTCGCCAAGTCCTTCGGCACCACCACCGTGCTCTCGCGCATGAACCTGCGCATCACCCCCGGTGAGGCCGTTGGGATCCTCGGGCCCAACGGCGCGGGCAAGTCCACGCTGCTCTCGCTCATCACCGGTGAGCGGACGCCTGATGCCGGCAGCGTGGCGATCTTCGGGGCCAACCCGCGCACACCCGAGGCGCGGCGCACGATGGGCGTGACCCCGCAGGCGACCTCCCTGCCGGAGGTGCTCAAGGTCCGCGAGGTCCTCGACTTCGTCGCTGCGCACTACCCGAACCCGCTGTCGACGAGTGAGCTGCTCGACGATCTCGACCTCACCGCACTGGCCGGCAAACAGTGCGGCGGGCTCTCCGGCGGGCAGAAGCGCCGCGTCATGCTCGCCGTCGCGCTCGTCGGCAATCCCGACATGCTCGTCCTCGATGAGCCCTCGACCGGACTCGACGTCGAATCCCGCCAGCAGGTGTGGCAGCGCATCCAGGCGTTCAGCGCAGCCGGTGGCACCCTGCTTGTCACCAGCCACCACTTCGATGAGATCGAGCGCCTCGCAGACCGGGTCGTCATGCTCGCTGATGGGCAGATCATCGTCGACGACCAGCTCGATCGCGTCCGCACCGCCGTGGACCTGCGCCATGTCACCGTCACGCTGCCTGACACCCCCGAAGCGGTCATCGCCGCACTGCCCGGTGTCACCGGCATCCAGCCCGGTGAGGGTGCCCGGCAAGTCATCACCTGCAGCGATTCCGATGCCTTCATCCGCACCCTCATCGCCGAGGGCCTGACATTCACCGATCTCGAAGTGCGCGGGGCCAGCCTCGAAGAGGCCGTCGCCGCCCACACAGCACGTCACTGACCGACAGCACCGACAGGAGCAGCCATGTCCACCACCGCCGCCCCGGCTCTATACCTCCCGCATCTCATCTACCGCACCCGCGACACCCTGCGCGTGCCCGTCGTCGTCATCTCCGCAGCCGTCTTCCCCGTCATGGTCTTCGCGATCTTCTTCCTGCCGTTTATGGACGGCACCCCTGCCGACCAGCAGGCAGCCGTCGCCTTGGCCGGTGTCGCCCAGCTCGGGCTCATGGGCGTGGTGAGCACGTTCCTGTTCAACTACGGCATCGGCATCGCCGAGGAACGCAAGGCCGAATGGTCGAACTACCTGCGCACCCTGCCGGCCGGCCCAGGCCCGTTCTTCTCCGCCCGCGTGGCGGTGGCGGTTATCGTCGTGCTCATCGCCGTCGTGCCGCTGTTCATCGTCGCGATGGCCGCCACCCCGGTCCTCGAGCCATTCGCTGCCGGTGAGCTGGGCTGGTGGCGTCTGCCCGCGCTCATCCCGGCATGGATCCTGGCAGCGCTGCCGTTCCTCTTCGGCGGGCTGCTCATCGGCTACCTCGCCACACCGAAGGCTGCGGTGGCGATCACCCAGATCGCCTTCCTGCCCTTCGCCGCAGTCGGCGGTCTCATCCTGCCGGTGCAGGCGATGCCCGGCTGGCTCAACGCGATCTCCGAGTTCACCCCGGCCCGCCCCGGCCGCGATGCCGTCACCGCGCTCATCGGCGAGGGCTCGGTCGACATGCTCAATGTCGTCGTGTGGCTCGGCTGGCTCGTCCCGCTCATCATCGCCGCCGTGTGGGCGCACCGCCGCGATGAGGGCCGCCGCTTCTCCTAACCCACTCCCCTCAATCACCCTCGCAACAGACGGTCCGGCATCCGAGACGATGCCGGACCGTTGTCGTGTCGCTCACCAGGACGGTCACCACCCGGCAGGCCGGGTGAGAACTAGTTCCCATCCGATCCTTGACCGTTACCTGCACCACACCTACAGTTAACGCAACGCTGTTGCATTGTTTGCAACTCACGAGTTTTCTGCTTCCAAAGGAGGAAGCCATGGTCTTGGAACCGAAAGCCCCCAGCCCTGACACCGTCCCCGACGGAACCCGACCGCACCCGGTGCGCAGCACCTCGGGCGCCTACGGGCCTACGCTCAGCGGACAAGGGCGCACACATCCCGACGGCGTCGATCGCGCCACCCGGCGGCGGGTGATCGCCGCCAGCTTCATCGGCAACTTCGTCGAATGGTTCGACTACGCCGTCTACGGCTACCTCGCCACCACCATCGCCGTGGTGTTCTTCCCCGAAAGCGACCGCCAGGTGGCACTGCTCTCGACGTTCGCACTCTTCGCCATCAGCTTCCTCATCCGCCCGATCGGCGGGTGGGGTCACCTCGGCGACCGGGTCGGCCGGCGCGTGGCATTGAGCTGGTCGATCCTGCTGATGTCGCTGGCGACCTTCTGCATCGCCCTCATCCCCGGGTATGCGACCATCGGGTTCTGGGCGCCACTCCTGCTGCTCGTCATGCGCATCGTCCAGGGCTTCTCCGCCTCCGGTGAGTATGCCGGAGCCTCGGCCTTCCTCGTCGAATACGCCCCACCCCACCGCCGCGGGATCTACGCCGCGATCGTGCCGGCCTCGACGGCGACCGGACTGCTCATGGGCTCGCTCATCGCCGCGCTCCTCTACGGCGTCCTCTCCCCCGATCAGCTCTCCGACTGGGGCTGGCGGATCCCGTTCCTCCTCGCCGCCCCGATGGGCCTCATCGGCCGCTACATCCGCACGAAGCTCGAAGACACCCCGGTGTTCAAGGAGATGGCCGCCGAGGACGAGGCGATCAAGGCACCTGCCGGAGACCTGTTCAAGAAGTACTGGAAGCTGCTCATCCTCGCCTCCGGAGCCGTCGCCGTGGGCTTCTATCTGCTCTTAAGCTACATGCCGACCTACCTCACCGAGGTCGTCAAGCTCAGCCCGACCCTGTCGAACCTCTCGACGACTGTGGCGCTGCTGACCTACATCGGCTTCATCCTGCTCACCGGATTGCTGTCCGACCGGCTCGGCCGCAAGAAGGTCCTCATCTCCGCCTCGGTGCTGTTCATGCTGCTGACGGTGCCGCTGTTCATGGTGCTCGACACCGGAATCTTCGTGCTCATCCTCTGCGTCCAGGTGGCACTCGGTGCTCTGCTGACCCTCAACGACGGCACCCTGCCGAGCTTCCTGGCCGAGCAGTTCCCGACCCGCGTGCGCTACTCCGGCTTCGCAGTGTGCTTCAACCTGTCGAATGCGCTCTTCGGCGGCACCGCCCCGTTCATGGCGACCTTCCTCATCGCCGCCAGCGGCTCGGATCTCGCACCGGCCTGGTACCTCGTCGCCGCAGCGCTCGTCTCCTTCATCGCCGTTGCACTGGCGAAGGAGACCTTCCGCAAACCGCTCGAACACGACTGACACGCTCGACCACTGCTCCGCACCCAACCCGATCCCGCCCGAAAGGAGAATCACATGTCCTTCACCGCACCCCACACGGCCACGCCTCCCACCACGGCCGGGGCACCCAACCCAGCCGATCCGCCGCAGGCGACCCCCGCCTCGGCGGCGGAGGCCATGGCAGCCGAACGGCTGAAGATCATGCACAACGGCCAGAAGGTGCCGCTGACCTTCTCTCCTGCCGAGTTCGAACGCCGGCTCGGCGGGCTGCGCGACATCATGGCCGAACAGGACTGCGACGCCGTCGTGCTGACCTCGTATCACGGGATCAAGTACTACTCCGACTTCCTCTTCACCTCCTTCGGCCGCTCGTATGCGCTCGTCGTCACGCCAGAGGATTCGGTGTCGGTGACCGCGAACATCGACGCCGGGATGCCGTGGCGGCGCAGCCACGGAGAGAACATCGTCTACACCGACTGGCGGCGGGACAACTACTTCTTCGGCATCACCGAAGCCTTGCGCCAGCGCGGCATCCGCACCCGCCGGATCGGCGTCGAGTACGACTTCCTCACCCTCGACCAGCACGCGAAGCTGCAAGCAGCGCTGCCGGATGCCGAGCTCGTCGACATCAGTGCGGCGACGACGCGGCAGCGGATGGTGAAGTCAGCCGAGGAGATCGAGGTCATCACGCATGGCGCACGGATCGCCGACATCGGCGGATATGCCGTGCGCGAGGCGATCCGGGAGGGCATCAGCGAATACGAGGTCGCCCTCATCGGCACCGAGGCGATGGTCCACGAGATCGCCCGCACCTTCCCCGACTCCGAGATCCGCGACACCTGGGTATGGTTCCAGTCCGGAATCAACACCGACGGGGCGCACAACTGGGCGACCACCCGCAAGCTTGAGCACGGCGACATCCTCTCGCTCAACTGCTTCCCGATGAGCTCGGGCTACTACACGGCACTCGAGCGCACACTGTTCCTCGGCGAGCCGGATGAGCGCAGCCTGCAGCTGTGGAAGACGAACGTCGAGGTGCATGAGGCCGGCCTGGAGCTCATCCGCCCCGGCGCGGTGTGCTCGGAGATCGCCGCTGAGCTCAACCTCATCTACGCCGACGCCGGGCTGCTGCCCAACCGCACCTTCGGCTACGGGCACTCCTTCGGGGTGCTCAGCCACTATTACGGCCGTGAGGCCGGCCTGGAGCTGCGCGAGGACATCGACACCGTCATCGAACCGGGCATGGTCGTCTCCATGGAGCCGATGATCACGATCCCCGAAGGCCAGCCGGGTGCCGGCGGATACCGCGAGCACGACATCCTCGTCGTCGAAGAGAACGGTGCCCGCAACATCACCGGGTTCCCGTTCGGACCTGAGAACAACATTCTGTGACCAGCAGTGACCTGCCGCGCCCGCTAGGCTGTTGACAAGGAGGAAGACGATGCGAGAGTCCGATCCGGCAGCCGGGCGCGGCAGGTCCGTGACCGCGAACATCCTGGCAGTGCTGCGCTGCTTCTCCGTCGACGAGCCGCTGCTCGGCGTCACGGAGCTGGCAGCCCGCCTCGACCTGCACAAGTCCTCTGTCTCACGCATCCTCTCCGCACTTGAAGACGAAGAGGTCGTCGAGCAGGATCCGCATTCGAAGAAGTACCGGCTCGGCCTCGGCCTGCTCGCCATCGCCGGACCGATGCTCGCGACCCTCGACATCCGCCGCTTCGCACTCCCCGTGCTCACTGAGCTCAGCGAGTCGACCGGAGAGACTGCCGCACTGACGGTGTGGAGTGCCGCCGAAGCAGTCGTCGTCGAGCAGGTGGCCAGCACCCAGCCCATCAAGCACACCGTGCCGCTCGGCACCCGCTACACCAACCTCGACTCCGCCTCGGTGCAGGTCTTCGCCGCCGAGGCGGAGGTCACCGGCCAGCACACAGAGCCGGGACTCACCGCACGCCTGGAGGAGGTGCGCACGCGCGGATACGCCGTCAACCATGCCGCAACCTCACCCGACGTCGTCGGCATCGCCGCTGGGGTCCGCGATCACCGCGGCGAACTCGTCGCAGCCATCATCATCGCTGCTCCCCTGTACCGGGTGCCCGATGACCGGATCGGCGAACTCGGGGCAGCCTGCGCTGCTGCGGCAGCAGACCTGTCGATGCGCCTGGGCCACCGCAGCTGACCTGCGCGTGACCTGCCTCACGTAAGCTGATGCCAGACGAGGGAGGGAGGCGTCATGCACATCGTCGTCATCGGTTCGGGACTGGCCGGCCTGGTCGCAGCCACAGAGGCCTGCGCGTCAGGGGCGACAGTGACCCTCGTCGACCAGGAGTCGGAGAACAACCTCGGCGGCCAGGCCTACTGGTCCTTCGGCGGGCTGTTCCTCATCGACTCGCCCGAACAGCGGAGGATGGGCATCCGCGACTCCCGTGAACTCGCCCACCGCGACTGGATGTCGACAGCCGGCTTCGATGAGTCCGATGTGTGGCCGCGCCGCTGGGCGGAGGCCTACCTGGAGTTCGCCGCCGGTGAGAAGCGCGCCTGGCTGGCGGCCAAGGGGCACCGGCTCTTCCCGATCGTCGGCTGGGCTGAGCGCGGTGATGGCCGGGCCGACGGGCACGGCAATTCGGTGCCGCGCTTCCACATCACCTGGGGCACCGGGCCCGGGGTCGTCGAACCGTTCCTGATCAGCGCCAAGGAGCACGTGCGCACCGGCCGGCTCATCCCCCGCTTCCGGCACAAGGTCACCGAGCTCACCCGCTCACCTGCCGGGATCACCGGGGTTGCCGGGCACATGCTCGCAGATGACCCTGCCCCGCGCGGGAGGCCCACAACGTCCGAGGCGGTCGGCGACTTCTCGATCGCTGCCGATGCCGTCATCATCGCTTCCGGTGGGATCGGCGGGCGACACGAACTCGTACGCTCCGCCTGGCCCACGCGTCTGGGCGCCGCCCCGGAGTCGATGCTCACCGGCGTGCCGGCCTACGTCGACGGGTCGATGTTCCCCGTCGCGCAGGCGGCAGGCGCACACATCCACGCCCCTGACCGCATGTGGCACTACGTCGAGGGGATCCGCAACTGGAACCCGATCTGGCCCGGCCACGGCATCCGGATCCTGCCCGGGCCCTCCTCCCTGTGGCTCGATGCCGCAGGCAACCGCCTGCCGGCCCCGAACTTCCCCGGCTTCGACACGCTCGGCACACTCGGCCACCTGCGGGCCGGCGGGCATGAGCATTCCTGGTTTATCCTCAATGAGCGGATCATCTCCAAGGAATTCGCGCTCTCCGGTTCAGAACAGAACCCCGATCTCACCGGCCGTTCGGTCCGCAAGCTCGCCGGCCGCCTCGGCTCCGGGCCGCCCGGACCGGTGGCCGATTTCCTGCGCCACGGCGAGGACTTCCTCACTGCTGCGACAGTTCCCGATCTCGTCGGCCAGATGAACCGGCTCGAACCGGACCACGCACTCGATGCCGCAGCAATCGGCGAGCTCATCGCCGCCCGCGACGACCAGCTGGCCAACGGTTTCGGCAAGGATGCGCAGCTGGCTGCGATCCGCGATGCCCGCGGCTACCGGGGTGATCGGCTCATGCGCACTGCTGCCCCGCACCGGCTCACCGACCCGGCCGCCGGTCCGCTCATCGCTGTCCGCCTGCGCACGCTGACCCGCAAGACCCTCGGCGGGCTGCACACGGATCTCGACGCTCGCGTTCTCGACGCCTCCGGCACTCCGATCTCGGGGTTGTTCGCGGCGGGTGAGGCTGCCGGCTTCGGCGGTGGCGGCATGCACGGTCACCGGTCGCTGGAGGGCACGTTCCTCGGCGGCTGTCTGTTCTCCGGCCGGGTCGCCGGCCGCGCGGCGGCCCATGGCTGAGCCGATGGACACTCGTGGTCATGCCGCCTCCGGTCCCGAGGTGGTGCCTGCGGCAGGCGCGGTCGTCACCGATGGCCGTGGCCGGGTGCTGCTCGTGCTGCGGGGTTCGCAACCGCACCGCGGCCGCTGGTCACTGCCCGGCGGGAAGGTCGAGCCGGGTGAGACCTGGCAGCAGGCCGCCGCCCGCGAGGTAGCCGAGGAGACCGGTCTTGAGGTGGCCATCGGTAGGCACCTGCCGAGCCTCGACATTCCAGCTGGTGAGAATCGCATCTACCGTGTCCGGGATTTCGCTGCCACGGTCACCGGCGGTCAGCTGCGTGCACGTGATGATGCCGCTGATGCACGCTGGGTGACAGCCGAGGAGCTGGCGGCACTGACGCTGACTCCGAATCTCGATCGGCTGCTGTATGACAGCGGCGTCTTCGACACCGACTGAATGACGTCAGCCCTGACTGCCCTCTGCCCCGCCTGCGTGGCGTTTGGCTTCGAGCGCCGCAGCGGTCTGCCGGCAGGTGAGCTCATTGATCCGCTCGGCCTCGTCGACGGCGACCGCAGTGTAGGCGCGCAGCCCGTCGCGATCGCGGCGCATCAGGTAGACATAGAGGCCTTCGGTCAGCAACCGCCCCTGGCTGTCGTAGAACAGCCAGCGCACATCAGCGAGGATGAGCTTGTCGGTGATCGCCCGGCAGCCGAGCAGCTCATGGGCGATATCGGCCAATCCGCGCTGCTGGTAGCGGGGATAGCCCTGCTGGAGGCCTGCAGCCATCTCCTCCCAGAAGTCGAGCACGCCGGCGAATTCATCGCTGATGACCATGCCCGGTTCACCCCACAGGCCAGCGCTTGTGTCCGCGTCGAAAGTGCGCAGTGAAGCGCCATAGGCGTGCAGGAATGCGTTGACCTGGGCGCGCGTCTTCTCGTCTGCGCCCCGGCCGATGAGCTGGTCATCCGTCATGCTTCCACGGTAGGCCGGTGCCGCCGGTTCGTCGAGGGTGCTGCCGCCAGGCAGACGCTCAATCCCAGATGCCGGAGGCCCCGCGTCGGTGGGAGCCGATGAGGTGCGTGTCGACCATGCCGATGGCCTCCATGAGCGCATAGGCGCTCGTCGGGCCGACGAACCGGAACCCGCGGGCTTTGAGCGCCTTCGCCAGCGCTGCTGATTCCGGTGATGACGTCGGGATCTCATCGACCGTGCGCGGCCGCGGGGTCTCTGCCGGCTGGAACAACCAGATGAGATCGGGCAGCCCTCCGTCGGCCCGCAGGTCGATCGTCGCCCGGGCGTTGATGATTGTGGCGCGGATCTTGGCGGAATTCCGGATGATCCGCGTATCATCGAGCAACCGAGCGACATCGGCCTCGGTGAAGCCTGCGACGGTGTCCGGGTCGAAGCCAGCGAACACCTTACGGAAGGCCTCCCGTTTGCGCAGCACTGTCGCCCACGACAGCCCTGCCTGGAACGCCTCTAAGCTGATGCGTTCGAACAGACCGGCCTCATCTCTGACTGGCATGCCCCATTCGGTGTCGTAGTACTCCTGCAGGAGCGGGTCGGTGGCCGCCCAGGCCGGGCGGGCCAGCCCATCGGAACCGATGACGAGCCCTGTCGTCGCGCTCATGCAGCGGCCTCCAGTTCGAGCAGCTGCTGTTTGGCCGGCAGCCCGCCGCGATAGCCGCCGAGGCTGCCGTCAGAGCGCAGTACTCGGTGGCAGGGCACGATGAGCGGGATCGGGTTCTGGGCGCATGCGGTGCCGACCGCGCGCACGGCCGTCGGCTGGCCGACCGCAGCTGCGACCTCGCTGTAGCTTTGAGTGGTGCCGTAGGGGATCTCGGAGAGCTGACGCTCCACCTCGCGGCGGAATCCGGTTGACAGGCGCCGGTCGAGCGGGATGTCGAATTCGCGTCGCTGCCCGGCGAAGTACTCCTCGACTTGGGCTGCGATCGACGCCAACTGCGCGTCTGCTTCCAGGACGCGTGGGCTGATCTTCTCTGCCAGTTCAGCGAGCACCGCGTCGTGGTCTTCGCTGTCGAAGGCCACGCGCACCAGCCCTGTCGGGGTGGCCGCCAGCAGCAGTGCGCCGATCGGTGAGTCGATGATGGTGTAGCCCACGTCGACGAGGCCGGCGTCCCCGGCGTGGTCGTCGAGGAGCTGGCGCACGCGGCGCATGTGCTCTTCGTCGAGTGGGAAGAGGTGGCTGAGGTCTTTCATGAGGATGCTCCGTTCTCTGCCAGGTGGCCGGCGCCGACCCCCTCGCTGTCGAGGCGTCTGCGCAGGGCGGCGATGCCGTCGGCGGCGGCCCGCCGGACGGCAGCGGGTGTGCTTCCGGTGAGCTCGGCGGTCTGCACGTGGGTGAGCCCGCCGAGGTAGTGGTAACCGATGACTTCACGCTGCCGGTCCGGAAGCCGGGCTACGTGGGTCCAGATCTCTGCTGTCTCCGAGCTGGCGGCCGGATCACAGTCTGCCGCGACCGGGTGGTCATCGCCGACCGGGCCTTCGCGGCGGCGGGAGCGGGCGCGCAGGACGTCGATGGCTTTGCACTGGGCGATGCGCACGAGCCACGCTTCGACATTGGCGTCGGCGTCGAGGTCCGGCCAGGCGCGCAGTGCCGTCACGAACGTCTCCGCCCACGCGTCATCGGCATCGTGCGTCGCCCCGCCGCGCCCGGCGAGTACGGCCAGGCACACCCGCATGACCGTTGCCCCGTGGGCGCGGATGACCGGTTCGAACGGCTCATGCATGTGGCTCACTCCCTCCTCTCACTGCGCAGACGCAGCGGCGGGCGAAAGTGTGAGGTCGACGCCGGCGCCAGCGTGCCGAACCCCGTTCCCGAGGCGGTGGCTGGCTCAGGCGACACGGAAGTCCGCGGGCACCGTGAGCCGGTGGGTCAGCGTCCACTCCCCGAGTGTCAGGCGTTCGGCGCGCAGGTCGAGAGAAGGGTCACCGGTCTGTGCTGACACGGCGGCCAGCGCATTGGCAAGGTGAACGGCACCGGCCCGGCCGGCGGCGATGTCGTCGGCTGCCAGTTCGACGAGCAGGGTGACGGAGCGCTGCATCGCCTGCCCGTAGCGCAGCGCCGGTGGCGTCATCGCTGCTGTCAGGGCAGCCGTGCGCAGGATCGTCTCGTGTCCGCAGCGGACGTGGGCGTATTCGTGGGCGATGATCGTCTGCAGCTGGGCCTCGGTGAGCAGCTGCTGCATCCCGGTGGAGACGATGACCATCGGCCGGGACCCGACTCCTGCCTCGGCGGGCGTGCGGGCCACGGCGTAGGAGAACACCTCTGGTGACCCGACGCGGGCTAAGACGAACGCCTCGCGCTGGCTGCGGGAGATGATGCGCGGTTCGAGTGCTGCGACGGCGGCATGCACAGAGCGCACGCTGGCGTGGTGGCGGTGCTTGAGACGGAACCACACAGCGGCTGCGGCGATCATGACGGCGCTGACGGCGACTGGGATAAGCAGGTGGGCCGGATGCAGGTAGCCGGCGACAGCAGTGACGATCGCCAGCACACCGGACAGCACCGTGGTGATGAGCCCGATGATGACGGCGACGAGGGAGGCCATCCACAGCCGCAGCGCGGTGGCGGGGTGGCGCAGCGCCCATGAGCCCGGTGCCAGCAGGCGGGGGACGGTGATGATGAGGGCTGCGGTGGCGGCCGCGCTGAGGGCGAGGAGCGTGAGCATCGCTCAGCTGCGCCTGCGGTCTCGTTTCCGTGCAGCGGCGCGGGCGGCGTCCTTGCGGGCGTGCCGGGTCTGCGCCTGCTGCAGCGAGGAGCGCAGCACGTCGAGGTCGGTGTCGCTTAAGTGCCCGGCGAAGGCCATGAGGGTGGCCTGCCGGTCACCGGAGGAGGACAGCACGCTGACCATCCGGTCGCTGGCGTAGGCGTCGCGGCTCTGTGCGGCGCGGAAGCGGATCTTGCGCGGTGAGGGGTCAGAGCGCACGACCATGTCCTTGCGCTCGAGGCGCTCAAGGGTCGTCATGATCGTCGAGTAGTTCGGCTTGCGTCCGGCGAAGCGCTCGCTGACGTCGTTGGCGCTCAGCTGTTCGTCGGCATCCCAGAGGATCTCCATGACCGCAGCTTCGAGTTCGCCGCGCTCGCGCCGGCTGTTGAGTCCTGTCATCGCTCACCCTCCTGGGTCGGATGATATCAGCCCCCGTGCGAGCAGTGCTCCTGCAGACCGCGCAACTGGCCTTCGAGTCCCTTCAGTGGTTTGTTGCACTCACCGTAGGCGCGGGTGGCCTCGACCAGGCCCTTGAGGTGACCGCGGTACTGCTCATCGCCTGCATCGGCCTGCTCCTCCATCCACGAGGCGGCTGCCTCCGGATCGGCATCGACGTTGTCGGGGAAGCCGCTCTCGAAATCCTCGAAGGCAGCACAGGTATCAACTGAGACCTCGGGCAGCTCTGCTGTGGCGTTCTCATCGCCAGTACCGCCGGCAGTAGCATCGTCGCCAGCGTCGTCGTTCGCGTCATCGGCAGCGTCGTCGCTGGCGGTGCCGGTCGGCTAAGCGCTCGCCTCGGCAGTGGTGGCGTCGTCGGAGCCAAGTGTCGGCGGCTCTTCCTCGGGGTCCTGACCATAGGCGGTGAGCAGCAGGGCGCCGAGGGCAACGGCAGCGGCAGTGCGGGTGCGAAGGCGTGTCGTCATACTGCCATCGTCGCATAAGCCGCTGGACTCGGTCACCTGCATCGTCACCGTCCAGGGTGGTTGCCTGCCGGTCTCACAAAAGCTGACTGACGCCGCGTTTGAACCGTGCCCCGGCAGCCGGGTCCTGACGGTCGAAGTCCGTGCGGTGCTGTTCGATGATGAGGGCGCCGACGATGTAGTCCATCAGCGTCTCTCCCCCACGCTCCCGGATGGGCTCTGGGATGAGCTCGTCGCCTTCGAGTGCGAGGCCGAGGGCGTAGATCTCGGCTCCGTCGCGGTAGCGCAGCAGCACGGTGCGCAGCGCCCAGGCGAGATCGGCGGCCTCGGTGCCCTCCGCCTCGGCGACGGCGGCGGCGAGCATCTGGCGGGCCAGCAGCACGAAGAGGTCCTGCTTGTTCTTCACGTGCCAGTACAGTGCCGAGGGCTGCACGTCGAGTTCGCGGGCGAGCCTGCGCATCGACAGGTCGCCCATGCCGAATCGCGAGAGGATCCGCAGCGATGTGTCGATGATCGCCTGTTGCGACAGCGCCATTCAGGTCTCTCTTCCAGGGCCTGGAGACGCGGTTTTTGACGTCGGCATCTCTAGGGGTATAGTTGTCTCCGCTGACGGGATATAGCGCAGCTTGGTAGCGCGCCTCGTTCGGGACGAGGAGGTCGTGGGTTCGAATCCCGCTATCCCGACCAATCTGGCCGGTGGCCTGGTGAGACTCAGAGTTCGTCTCTGATCCGCTGGGCCACCGGCTTCAGTGTTTCCGGGCCCTGCATTTCGCTGGCCCGCTTGTGCATATCGAAGTCGGCCACGGAGTTCGTCGGCCACACGTGCACATGGGTATGAGGAACCTCATAGCCCTGGATGAGCACGCCGATCCGCTCGCAGTCGAAGGCCTTCTTCTGAGCCGCGCCGATGCGCTGGGCGACGTCCATGAGATGGGCGAGCAGGTCTGCTGGCACGTCGATCCAGTGGGAGATCTCCTCACGGGGAACGACGAGGGTGTGGCCCTCGGTCTGCGGCAGCGCGTCGAGGAACGCGACACAGCGGTCGTCTTCGTAGACGATGGCGCCGGGAATCTCGCCGTTGATGATCTTGGTGAAAAGCGTCGCCACTTTCCATCACTCCTTCGCATACGTAGGTGGGATCCGTCCATACCCGATAGCCGGGTACCGCTGGATGCTGGGCTGTCCGGGCTGTCGTTGGGGCTGCGCTCAGCAGTCCGGGCAGCCGGCGGGTTGCCAGGCTGCCCGGATCGAGTGTCAGCTGAAGTTCTTCTTGGCCTCGAGCCGGAAGCCCGACCAGTCAGGTGCTGCGCTGATGGTCTTGGTCATGTGCATGCCCGCGGTCGGAGCTGCGTTGGTGATGTCGCCGGGCGGGATGTGCCCGTCGCGCTTGGCTTTGGGGGTCAGGAGCCAGATGATGCCGCCATCAGCCAGGGTGGTCTGCGCGTCGACGATGCCGTCGATGAGATCGGGATCGTCAGAGCGCCACCACATGACGACGACGTCGAACACATCGTCGACGTCCTCGTCTGCCATCTCCTCTCCGATCACCGCCTCGATCTCGTCTCGCAGGTCGAAGTCCACATCATCGTCATAGCCGATTTCCTGGACGTACTTTCCGGGGGCGAGGCCGAGGGTGTTCGCAGCGCTGCTGTCAGCATCCGCGTCCTGTGCAAGGGTCCTTTCGAAAGGAGTTGTGCTCATATCCCATATTGTTGCCCCCTTCCCTGCCCTGAGCAACTGTCCGGGCCGGTCTGCCGTGTTCTCACGCCGCAGGGGCGCCGCTCGCACCCGCTCACACTGGAACTTCCACCATGTGGCTGCAACTTCCACATAATGATTGGATATATTCCACACTGAAGCCCGATGTGCCTTAGGGTTGGTACCGAACCCCAAGGGCGGGGTGCCGCTGCGGCCACGATCGCTGTGTGACCCCCGCCCGCCGTCCGCCCGACGGTGAGTCCATCCCTACGAGAGGACATGAAAGTGGCCAATCAGAAGCGAGGAATCATCCTCAACGGCCTGCCCAGCCAGGTCCCAGACGTCGATCCCGAGGAAACTCAGGAGTGGCTCGACTCCCTTGATTCGCTGGTCGACGAAGGCGGTCGCTCCCGGGCCCGCTACATCATGCTCAGCCTCATCCAGCGCGCCCGCGAGCAGAGTCTCGGGGTGCCCAGCCTCACGGCGACTGACTACATCAACTCGATTGGCCCCGAGGATGAGCCCTGGTTCCCCGGTGACGAGGAAGTCGAGCGCCGGTTCCGCCGTTGGATCCGCTGGAACGCGGCGGTCATGGTCCACCGGGCCCAGCGGCCGGGCATCGAGGTCGGCGGCCATATCTCGACCTACGCCTCGGCAGCCACGCTGTACGAAGTCGGCCAGAACCACTTCTTCCGCGGCAAGGACCACCCCGGCGGCGGAGACCACGTCTTCTACCAGGGCCATGCCTCGCCGGGCATGTACGCCCGCGCCTATCTCGAAGGTCGCCTGACCGAGGACCAGCTCGACGGCTTCCGCCAGCAGGCCTCGCACTGGATCGACGGCGAACCGGCCGGCCTCCCGTCCTACCCGCACCCCCACCAGATGCCGGACTTCTGGGAGCACCCGACGGTGTCCATGGGCCTGGGCCCGATGAACGCGATTGCGCAGGCGCAGTTCAACAAGTACCTGCACAATCGCGGCATCAAGGACACCTCCGAGCAGCGCGTATGGGCGTTCCTCGGCGACGGTGAGATGGACGAGCCCGAAAGCCGCGGCATGCTGCAGTACGCCGCCTACGAGGAGCTCGACAACCTCACCTTCGTCATCAACTGCAACCTGCAGCGTCTCGACGGCCCGGTGCGCGGCAACGGCAAGATCATCCAGGAGCTCGAGTCGTTCTTCCGCGGCGCCGGCTGGAATGTCGTCAAGGTCATCTGGGGACGCGAATGGGATGCCCTGCTCGCCCGCGACCGCGACGGCGCGCTCGTCAACCTCATGAACAACACCCCCGACGGTGACTATCAGACCTACAAGGGTGAGGACGGCGGGTTCGTCCGCGATAACTTCTTCGGCCGTGATCCGCGCACGAAGGCTCTCGTCGAGGACTACACCGATGAGCAGATCTGGCAGCTCAAGCGCGGCGGCCACGACTACCGCAAGGTCTACGCCGCCTACAAGGCAGCTGTCGAGCACACCGGCCAGCCGACGGTCATCCTCGTCAAGACGATCAAGGGCTACTCGCTCGGGCCGCACTTCGAGGCCCGCAACGCCACCCACCAGATGAAGAAGATGGGTCTGGAGGATCTCAAGATGATCCGCGACCACTTCTCGATTCCGATCTCGGACAAGGATCTGGAGGAGAACCCGCAGCTGCCGCCGTACTACCACCCGGGCCCCGACGCCCCGGAGATCAAGTACATGCTCGAGCGGCGCCGTCAGCTCGGCGGCTTCAGCCCCGAGCGCCGCGACAAGCACGTGCCAGTCAAGCTGCCGGAGGACAAGCTCTACGACATCGCCCGGAAGGGATCGGGAAAGCAGGAGATCGCCACGACGATGGCATTCGTGCGCATCCTCAAGGACCTCATGCGCGACAAGGAGTTCGGCAAGCGCGTCGTGCCGATCATCCCGGATGAGGCCCGCACTTTCGGCATGGACTCCTTCTTCCCGACTGCCAAGATCTACAACCCGCACGGGCAGAACTACGTCTCGGTCGACCGCGATCTCTTCCTGGCCTACAAGGAGGCGACTGACGGACAGCTGCTGCACATGGGCATCAACGAGGGCGGCTCGACTGCCGCGTTCACCGCAGCCGGCACCTCATATGCCGCACACGGCGAGCCGATGATCCCGTTCTACATCTTCTACTCGATGTTCGGTTTCCAGCGCACCGGGGACGCCTTCTGGGCAGCCTGCGACCAGATGGCCCGCGGCTTCATCCTCGGCGCCACCGCCGGTCGCACGACGCTGGTGGCCGAGGGCCTGCAGCACGGCGACGGGCACTCCCATGTGCTGTCCTCAACCTTCCCGTCGATCATCTCCTACGACCCGGCCTACGGCTACGAGATGGCTCACATCGTGCGCGACGGACTGCAGCGGATGTACGGCGAGGACGACGGGCGCGACCCGAACGTCATGTACTACATCACGATGTACAACGAGCCGATGGTCCAGCCCAAGGAGCCCGAGGACCTCGACGTCGAAGGCGTCCTCAAGGGCATCTACAAGCTCAAGGACGGACCGAAGCTCGACGGCCCGAAGGTCCAGCTGCTCGCCTCGGGTGTGGGCGTGCCGTGGATCCTGGAGGCCCAGGAGCTGCTGGAGAAGGACTGGAACGTCTCGGCCGATGTGTGGTCGGTGACCTCGTGGCAGGAGCTGCGCCGTGACGGCCTGGCCTGCGACGACGAGCGTCTGCTCCATCCCGACGCCGAGGCGCGGGTGCCGTTTGTCACGCAGCAGCTGGCTGATGCCCAGGGCCCGGTGATCGCCACCAGCGACCACACCCGGACCGTGCCGGACATGATCCGCCAGTACGTTCCCGGCCACTTCACGTCGCTGGGCGCCGACGGCTACGCGATCTCTGATACGCGCCCGGCTGCTCGCCGGCACTTCCTCATCGATGCCCCTTCGGTCGTCGTCCAGGCGCTCATCAGCCTCGGCGACCTCGGCATCGTCGATCCGAAGCTCGCTGCCGAGGCGTCGAAGAAGTACCAACTCGACGATCCGCGGGCCGGCGCCACCGGCTCGACCGAGGGCGCCAGCGCCTGATCGCTCGCAGTTGCTGAGCACACAGAAGCGGGAGGGGAACACCCCTCCCGCTTTTGTGTCTTGTAAACAAATCTTTTGTCTCTTTTCGTGTAGTGTAGCGTCATGCCCGTTCGCTCTGAGGAAGCCGCCGCCCATGTGCGCGCCCGCGCCGAGACGAGCCGCCGCCTCAAGGCCGGTCAGGCGCTGCTGCACAAGCTGACCCTCCAGCGGCTCGAGGCCCGCCTGCCGTGGTACCGCTCGATGAGCGCCGCCGACCGCGGCTGGGTCGTGGTGCTGGCCAACTCCGGCATCGCCTCTTTCATCGACTGGTACCGCGACCCCGATGCCCAGCTGCGGGTCGTCCAGGACATCTTCCAGTCCGCACCCCGTGAGCTCGTCCGCTCCGTCTCGCTGCAGCAGACCCTGCAGCTGCTGCGCGTCGTCGTCGAGGTCGTCGAAGAGCGCGTCGGAGACCTGGCCCGGCCCAATGAGCAGGCCAAGCTGCGCGAAGCGGTGCTCGTGTACTCCCGTGAGATCGCCTTCGCCGCCGCCGACATCTACGCCCGTGCCGCTGAAGCGCGCGGCTCGTGGGACGCCCGGCTCGAGGCGATGGTCGTCGACGCGCTCGTGCGTGGCGATTCCGTCGACGAGCTCGCCAGCCGCACGGCCGCCTTCGGGTGGCGCACCGAAGGCTCGGTGTACGTGCTCGTCGGCCGCGCCCCGCAGCGAGCCGCGCACAAGAGCATCGACGAGATCCGCAAAGCCGCCCAGAAATGGGCCGAGGATGCACTCGTCGGCGTGCACGACGACCGGCTGCTCATCGTCATCGGCGGCGTCGAGGACATCGACCAGGCTGCGACAGCTCTCTCGCAGTTCTTCGGCCCCTCCGAAGTCGTCATCGGACCCGAGGTCAGCACGCTGGCCGAAGCCGCCACCTCGGCAGCGGCCGCCGGCTGGGCGCTGCGCACCGCCTCGGCCCGCCCGATCGTCGCCCGGCCGGTCCACGCCCGCGACCTGCTGCCCGAGCGTGCGATCGCCGGTGACACCTGCGCGGTGCGCGAGCTCATCACCAGCTACTACGAACCGCTCAACTCCGGCAGCGGCCAGCTGCTCGACACCGTTGCCGCCTACGTGGAGTTCGGCGGTTCGCTGGAGAACACGGCCCGCTCGCTGCACGTGCACCCGAACACCGTGCGCTACCGGCTGCGCAAGATCGCCGACCTCATAGGCATCGATCCGACCGAGGCGCGCGCCGGTTTCGTCATCAGAATTGCGTTGGTGTACGGCCAACTGTCAGAAGCCGGGCAATTGTCGAACCTGAACAAATCCCCGTGACGAACCTCCACATTGACGTAAGTTGAAACACGACCTCGACTGATTGGAAGCTACTCCAGTGCTAGTTATCGCCTGCCCGGGCCAGGGAGCCCAGAAGTCCGGATTCCTCTCCTCCTGGCTCAATCGCCCGGCATTCGCCGAATCACTCGATGCGCTCTCCGCCGCCGCAGACCTCGACCTGCGCATCCATGGCACGGAGTCCGATGACGAGACGATCAAGAGCACCGACATCGCCCAGCCGCTGCTCGTCGCCTCGGCGATCGCCGCCTACCGGGAGCTCTTCGCCGACGTCGACGTCTCCCCCGACGTCGTCGCAGGCCACTCCGTCGGTGAGATCGGTGCTGCGAACATCGCCGGCGTTCTCGATGACACCGCGGCGATGAAGTTCGTCATGACGCGTGCGACCGGCATGGCAGAGGCCTCGGCCGCCACACCCACCGGCATGGCCGCCGTCGTCGGCGGGGAGCCCGACGATGTGCTTGCCGCCATCGAATCCGCTGGCCTGTCGCCTGCCAATGTCAACGGCGCAGGACAGACCGTCGCCGCTGGCGCGGTCGAGAACATCGAGAAACTGGCCGAGAACCCGCCGGAGCGAGCCCGCGTCATCCCGCTCAAAGTCGCAGGCGCCTTCCACACCTCCTACATGGGCTCGGCCCAGGCTCCGCTGGCGACACTGGCCTCGAACCTCGAAGCCCAGGACCCGCAGCTGACGATCCTCACCAACGCCACCGGTGAGCCGGTCGACTCCGGCTCCGAGTACCTCGACCTGCTCGTCAAGCAGGTGACGAATCCGGTGCGCTGGGATCTGTGCCAGAAGCAGCTGCTCGACATGCGCGTCACCGGTCTGCTCGAGCTCGTGCCCGGCGGCACCCTCACCGGGCTGGCCAAGCGGGCGATGCGCGGAGTCGAGACGTTTGCACTGAAGTCAGCCGACGATCTCGATGACGCCCGCGCCTTCGTCCAGGCCCACGCTGGCCAGTCCCCTGCAGAATCCTGAAGCGGCCGCACTCGCAGCTGTAGACAGAGAAGAGGTTCCCTATGACAGCACCGACACTGCAGACCACGCCGGCCGGCCGGTACTCCACCATCACCGGCATCGGCGGCTACCGCGGTGAGATCACCGTGCGCAACGACGACATCGTCGAGCCGATCGACTCCTCCGATGAGTGGATTCGCCAGCGCACCGGCATCATCACCCGCCGCTACGCCAGCGAGGACGTCGGCGTCGCAGAGATGAGCGAGGAGGCCGCGCAGGAGGCGATCGCCAACGCCGGCCTCAAGCCCACCGACATCGGCGGCATCATCATCGCCACCGTCACCTTCCCCCACCCGACGCCGTCCGTGGCAGCGATGCTGACTGACCGGCTGGGCACTGGCCCGATTCCCGCCTGGGACATCTCGGCTGCCTGCGCCGGATACTGCTATGCCATCGCGCAGGCCGACGGGCTGGTGCGCTCCGGCGTCATGGACAACGTCCTCGTCATCGGTGCGGAGAAGCTCTCCGACTGGATCGACCCGACTGACCGGTCGATCTCCTTCATCCTCGCCGACGGTGCTGGCGCTGTCGTCGTCTCCGCCAGCGACGAGCCGGGCATCGGCCAGAGTGTGTGGGGTTCGAAGGGCGAGAACTGGGACACCATCCACATGACCAATTCGCTGCTGGATCTCAAGAACAGCCCCGAAGGCGGCACGTGGCCGACACTGCGCCAGGACGGTCCCAGCGTGTTCCGGTGGGCGGTCTGGGAGATGGCCGAGGTCGCCAAAGAGGCCCTCGAAGCCGCTGGTGTCGAAGCCAGCGGCCTGGCAGCTTTCGTGCCCCACCAGGCGAATATGCGCATCATCGACGAACTGGCCAAGCAGCTGAAGCTGCCTGACTCCGTCGTCATCGGCCGCGACATCGCCGACAACGGCAACACCTCGTCGGCGTCGATTCCGCTGGCCACCGAACGGCTGCTGCGCGAGCACCCGGAGCTCTCCGGTGGGCTGTCGCTGCAGATCGGCTTCGGTGCCGGACTCGTCTACGGGGCGCAGGTCGTCAAGCTGCCATGAGCACCACAGCAGGGATGACGGCGCGCCAGGCACGACCTGCCGAGGCACCTGGCTCCTTGCATATGCGCAGCAGGCATGACGTAGGATTCTGACGGGACAACTCGTCGAATCACGTTCCACAAGCCGGCCGGTCAACCTGGCCGGGAAGCATTGAGAAAGAAGGAAGATATGGCACATAGCGAAGCTGAAGTCCTCGCAGGACTCGCTGACATCGTGAACGAAGAGACCGGCCTGGCCACCGAAGCTGTCGAGCCGAGCAAGTCCTTCACCGATGATCTCGACATCGACTCGATCTCGATGATGACGATCGTCGTCAACGCTGAGAAGAAGTTCGGCGTGAAGATCCCGGATGACGACGTCAAGGATCTCGTCACCGTGCAGGACGCTGTCGACTACATCGTCAAAGCACAGCAGGCCTAAGAATTCCGATCACGGGGCGGCCGGCCCGCGCGGTCTCACCGCCCCGTGATGGACCCCAACCGATTCGACGAGGTTGATCACATGACTTCCACAGTTGTCGTCACCGGCATCGGTGCCGTCACACCCATCGGCACGACCGCCGAAGCCACCTGGCAGGCAGCGCTCAAGGGAACCTCGGGCGCCCATACTCTCGACAACAGCTGGTCTGAGGACTATGGCATTCCTGTCAGCTTCGCCGCCACCGTCGACCGCAGCGTCGTCGACGAACGCCTCAAGCGCGTGCAGGCCAAGCGACTCGACCCCTCAAGCCAGTACGCTCTCATCGCCGCCCGCGAGGCGTGGGAGGACGCACAGACCCCCGAGATCGATCCCGAACGTCTCGCCGTCTCCTGGGCCACCGGCATCGGCGGTGTCTGGACGCTGCTCAACGCCTGGGACACCCTGCGCGAAGAGGGCTCCCGCCGCGTCATGCCGCTGACGGTGCCGATGCTCATGCCCAACGCTCCGGCTGCCGCCATCGGCATGGACCTCAAGGCGCGTGCCGCCGTGCAGACCGTTGTCTCGGCGTGTGCCTCCTCGACCGAAAGCCTCGGCCAGGCACTCGACGTCATCCGCTCCGGCAAGGCCGACGTCGTCATCGCCGGTGGTTCGGAATCTGCCGTGCACCCGATCACCATGTCGGCGTTCTCGTCCATGCAGGCGCTGTCCCGCCGCAACGACTCGCCGGAGACCGCATCGCGTCCCTACGACGTCGACCGCGACGGCTTCGTCATGGGCGAAGGCGCTGGCGCGCTCGTGCTCGAAACCGAAGAGCACGCCAAGGCCCGCGGTGCCAAGATCTACGCTGAGATCGCCGGCTGGGGCGTGTCGAACGACTCGCACCACATCACCGCCAACGAGCCCGAGGGCAAGTACGCGCTGCACGCGATGCAGCATGCCGTCGACAACGCCGGCATCGACGTTGCTGACATCAAGCACATCAACGCCCACGCCACCTCGACCCCGGTCGGTGACGTGCCCGAGTCCCTGGCTGTCAACGCGCTGCTGGGTGAGAACGTCTCTGAGGCGCTCGTCTCCGCGACGAAGTCGATGACCGGGCACCTGCTCGGCGGTGCGGGCGCAGTCGAGGCGATCCTCGCTGTGCTGGCAACTCACCATCGTGTCGCCCCGCCGACGATCAACATCGAGAACCTCGATCCCGAGATCAAGCTCAACGTCGTCCGCGACACCCCGGCGGATCTGCCCAGCGGAGACTTCGCTGCGCTGACGAACTCCTTCGGATTCGGCGGTCATAACGCCGTGTGCGTCATCAAGACCGTCTGATCGGAGCACAACCGGTTTGCGGTTGGGCGTGTTTCAGGGCCTGCAGTCATCTGCGACTGCAGGCCCTGCTGCATCTGCGTGCTGGCTCGAGCCCCACGTGTGAGCTGGGAGCCCGAGCGTATGAGCCGAGAGCCGAGCGTGTGGGCCAGGGGCCAGGACCGCTGGCATCGGTGAGGCAGCCTGCGGGCAGGAGGAAGACACCGAAAGGCCGGATGCACCCCGCAACAGCTGCCGCGATGCCAGCGCTGGTCAGTAAGAGCGCAGGTCTGTGGGTCAGACTGCGGTGGTCAGCCAGCGCACGGGAGCGCCGTCGCCGGCGTAGCGGAAGGCTTCGAGCTCGTTGTCCCATGCCTCGCCCAGGGCGCGCTGCATGAGCGATTCGAGCTTCTCGGGATTGCCGGCTGCACGCTCCATGACCGAGCGGATGATGTCTTCGGAGACCATGATGTTGCCGTGCACGTCGGTGACAGCGTGGTAGATGCCCAGGCGCGGAGTGTGGCTCCAGCGGCCGCCGTCAGCGCCGGGTGATGGTTCCTCGGTCACTTCGTAGCGCACGCCCTCCCAGCCGCGCAGCGCCGAGGCGATGCGGGCACCGGAGCCTGCTGGGGCACGCCAGCAGATCTCGGCGCGGAACGTGCCGGGCGCGGCCGGCTGCGGCGACCAGTCGAAGGCCGCCTGCGCGCCGATCGCCCCGCCGGCGGCCCATTCGATGTGAGGGCACAGCGCACGAGGTGCTGAGTGGACGAAGAGTACGCCCTGAGTCATATCCATTTCTGCCTCCTGAGCCTTCGGATACGTCTTCCCCTACGATCCGAACAGGAGGATGCCACCAGCATAGACGATCGCCGTCCCTGTTCAAAAGACATCCCCGTCCTGGCGGCCTCGGTTCTCTGCTAATCTGTTGCTGGCCTCGGTCTGCTGGTGCTAAGGCAGGCGATGCTGGCCCCCATAGCTCAGCTGGTTAGAGCAGAGAACTCATAATTCTTTGGTCGTCGGTTCAAGTCCGACTGGGGGCACAGTCGGACAATCATCACCTCCGATCGCGCATACATGGGCGCATCTGGCGGCAGAACGGATTCCCAAAGCGACAACTCCGGCCGGCTCTTCTGCGGCTTGTGCAGAAGTGCTGCAGGCCATCTCTCTGAACATCGGCTTCGCATCAGCGCGGGCGGGTCATCCGGCATCATGCCGGTCGCGGACGCGAAGCCCACCGGGTCTTCACCACAGCGAAACCCCGCCGTCCGGAAACCCCAGGACACCCGGCAGCCCGAGGAGCAGCTCGGGCCCTTGCCGGCACGGCATGATCCGGTGCCGAGCGCGTTCAGCGTTCTGAGTTGACTCGGGTGAGGACCGCCCGTGCGGCGTCGATGCAGGCGTAGCGGTCGGTGGTGATGTAAACATCGAACTCGACTCGGCCCTCAGGCCCTGGGTCGTTCTTCCGAGAGGCAGTGACCATGCCCGACCAGTCCGGTCCCACGACGATGAGCCCGTATTCGTTGCGCAGCGGATCGGAGTGGTCGATGCGCCCGCTGCGCACACCGGGAACCGGTGCGACGTCGAAGCCGCCGGAGAGCATCGCGGAGAACCCACAGACCTGCTGGATAGATGCGAACCGCTCGGCGGTGTCCTCCCACACATCTTCCTGCTCGCCGTAGATGCCGATGATGACGATCGAGCTCGAACCATTGAGCGCGCGGCGCTGGAGCGATTCGAGTTCCGAGCCCACGAGCGCCTCGTCCATGATGAGCGGGTCGTGCTTGAGGCTCTTGCAGATGGAGAACGGGGTGCCCTGCACCAGCCGGTTGCGGGTGAAGTGGTCGACGAGCGGATCGTCGTAGAGCTTATCGACAGGGCTGGGCGCCTCCGTCGGCGCACCGATGAGCGGACCGGTGACATAGCGGGCGCCGATCGCACGCACCTGGCGCATATCCGCCTCAGTCGCCACACCCTCGGCGATGACGACGGCGTCGGTGCGTTCGACGTGAGCGCGTAGCAGGCGGATGAGCTCAGCGAGCTCCCCGCGGTCCTCCATATGCAGCACATCCGGATGCAGGCTCACGACCGAGGGATTGACCAGCGGCAGGAACGCAGCCGTACGCAGATCGGGGCCGATCGATTTCATGCCGATGCCCCAGCCGAGCTGGCGGGCCTGGCGTACCGAGCGCAGCACGGCAGCCGGCGCCCCGGCGATCCGCCCGGGATCGAGCTGCAGGATGACCGAGCGTTCGGGCTCGTCCGTGCGGTCTTCGAGGGTGACAAGCGACTCAGGTTCAGCCCCGAGGAACAGCCGGGTGGAGGCGCCCAGCCCGGCAGAGGCGGCATCGCGAAGGGCGATCGAGCGCAGGGAGGAATCGAAGTCGCCGATCATGCCGCAGGTGCGCACATCAGCACGCAGGGCTGCGAACTCATCGATGCGGTCGCGGTAGTTCCCAGCGTCCCCATCCGCCCGGGCTGGAAGCACTATGTAGCCGACGGTCTCATAACTCGACGCCTCTGCGACCGGTGCGAAGTAGCTGTTGACGAGGCCATGCCGGATCAGTCCTTCGATCTCGCCCGACGCCGATACATCGGCGGGTGTCGACAGCACGAGATGTCCTTTCCGTTGGCAGCTGAGTCCTGTAGAGCGCTTTCAGTTTCTCACACGCGGCGGACACCGATCACGGCAGAAAGTCATTTATGACAAGACTGATACACGATTGCCGGAAATCGATATCTGCGCCCCTGCAGAAAGGCGCCCACCGCCTCGGGAGCGGGGCGCTCAGCCCTGCGGATCCTCGCCTACGACCTCGATCGCACCGGTCATGGCGACGGCCTCGTGGTGGTGTTCTGGCAGGCTGAAGTGCAGTGTCTCTCCCCCGTCGAGGAGGCGCTCGTCGTCCCACACGCGCACCTTGACCTTCGAGGTCTCGTGCGAGCGGCTGGTGAGGACAAGTTCGCGTGCCGAGCAGCGCACGTCGATGACCTGGCCCTGGAACAGCACCCGGAAGCGCACACCGGTGAGCTTCTCCGGCAGGCGGGGGCGGAATTCGATGCGGTCGTAGCGGATGAGCACGCCGACGAAGGCACGCACGACGACGTCGACGGTGCCGGCCATCGCGCCGAGGTGAATGCCCTCCTGGGTAGTGCCCCACTGGGTGTCGTGCAGGTCGATGACGAGCGATTCCTGCCACACCTCCCAGGCTTCGGGCCGGCCGATCGAGGCCAGCACGGCGGCGTTGACGACGTTGGACAGGCTGGAACCGTTGGTCGAGCGGGCGGTGTAGTAGTCGACGGTCTGCTCGACCTGGCTCATCGTGTACCGGTAGCCCATCCGGCCGAGTTCGCGGATGAGGCCGTTGGCGCCGAGCAGGTAGATGAGCATCGTGACATCGGCCTGCTTGGACAGCTTGTAGTTGTTCGTCGAGTCGCCCTCGGCCTCCATGATGAGGTCCATGCGGCCGATATTGCCGTACTTCTTGCGGTAGGCGGCCCAGTCGAGTTCGTCGAGGTCGTCGTAGCCGTCGAACTGGCTGATGATGCCGTCAGCGTTGAAGGGCACCGCCAGGCGGGCGGCGAGCCGGCCCCACAGAGTGATCTCGGCCGGCTGGATGTTAAGCCGGAAGATGAGGTCCTCGGCGGCATAGGAGGGCAGCAGCCGGAAGATCTCGACCGCATGGCGACATACCCAGGCGGTCATGATGTTGGTGTAGGCGTTGTCGCGCAGCCCTGAGCCGGGCGTGCCGGGATATCCGTCGTGGAACTCATCTGGGCCCATGACATCGTTGATGTGGAAGCGGTCGGTCTCGGCGTCATACGTGGCCAGTGAGGCGAACAGCCGGGTGATCTCGATGACGAGCTCGCCGCCCTGCTCGGCGAGCCAGCCGACGTCCTCCGTGGCGCGGTAGTGCTGCCAGGCGTTGTAGGCGATCGCCAGGCCGACGTGCTTCTGCCGCCAGGAGTTGTCCGGCATCCAGCGTCCCGCCCGCCGGTTGAACAACTCGACTGGAGTCTCCTCACGGCCGTCGGAGCCGGACTGCCAGGGATACAGTGCCCCTTCGAGCCCGGCTTCACGCGCGAGGTGGCGGGCGGCGTTGAGGCGGCGCCAGCGGTAGAGCAGCAAGGATTTCGAGATCTCGGGCAGCCGCAGGTTCACCAGCGGCAGCACGAAGAGCTCATCCCAGAAGATGTGGCCGCGATACCCCTCGCCGTGCAGTCCGCGGGCCGGGGTGCCGGTGTCGGCGAAGACGGTGTGCGGGGACAGCGACTGCAGCAGGTGGAAGGTGTGCAGGTGCAGCAGCAGCTGGGTGTTCGAGTCGGCTTCGACCTCGACGTCGAAGCGCTCCCACAACCGCTGCAGGGCAGCGGTGTGCCCGGGCAGCAGGTTCTCGTAGCCGATTGCCGGCAGCCAGTTGAGCTCATCGACCGCGCCTTCGCGCACGGAGGTGAGCGCATCATCACGGGAGTTGACCAGGGCTGTCGTCGTGTCGATGCCGACAGTCGCGCCCTTGCGCATCTCGATGGTGGCATCGGTGAAGATGCCGGCGGGGTACTCGACCGGATGCACCTTCACTCCGGTGTCTTCGTCGGTCTGCCGGACGGTGTGCTCGCCGACGTGGATCTGGGTGCGCTGGGCGATGGCGATGCGCAGCTTGCTCTGGCTCGTCTCGACCTCGGCCAGCAGCGTGCCGTCGGAACCGAACTGCTGGAAGGTCGTCATGAGGTGCTTCTTCGACAGCGCATCGTACTCACGCACGTTGTCGTTGATGACGTTCATGTCGATACCGGTGCGCACAACGATCGGATCGGCGGTGTTGACCGGCGTGATCTGCGTGAGCATCGCTGCGACATGCTTCCGGTCCATCGACACGAGCCGCTGCTGGCGGATGATGAGCTCTCGTTCCTGCGCGTCACTCAGCGCCAGCTCGCGGGTGAGCACGCCGTTGGCGAACGACAGCGTGCGCTGGCCGCTGACGATCTTCAGCCCGCCGGCGGAGAACCAGTCGCCGTCGGCGAACCGGATGTCGCAGACGTTCCAGTTCGGCAGGTTGACCAGCGACTCGTGCTCAAGGTCCCGGCCGTTGACATGGCTCCACAGCCGGTTGAAGATTCCAGCCATGTACGAACCGGGGTAATGGGAGTGCCCAGCCGGCGCCTCGGGAGCGGCTCCGCGCAGCGACATGTACCCGTTCGCCAGCGTCGTCAGCGCCTCCCGGCGGCCCTCATGCTCAGGCTCGAAGCCGGCGAAGCTCAGCTCCCAGGGATCCTGGGGCACGATGCCCAGGTCGAGCTCATTGGCGTCGGTGACGACCACATCGGCCCCGGCTGCCTCCAGATCGGCGCGGTTGCGGTCGCGGGCGATGCCGACGACGAGGCCGAACTCACCAGTGCGGGCGGCCTGGACACCGGAGACGGCGTCTTCGAGCACCGCGCAGTCCCGCGGTGGGAAGCCGAGCAGTTCGGCGGCGGCGACGAACGTGTCGGGGGCCGGTTTGCCGGGCAGGCCGCGGTCGCGGGCGACCTGACCGTCGATGACGACGTCGAAGAGGTCGGCGATGCCGGCGGTCTCCAAAAGCTGCGGGGCGTTGCGGCTGGCGGTCACGAGACCAATCGGGGTGCCGCCCCGGCGCAGCCGCTCGATGAGCTTGACGGTGCCGGAGAACACTTCGATGCCCTCGCGTTCGAGCAGCACGGAGAAGTAGTCGTTCTTGCGCCGGGCCAGCCCGTGGATGGTGTGGGCAGAGGACGGATCGTCATCGTCGCCTTCGGGCAGGAAGATGTTGCGGGCGTTGAGGAAGGTGCGCACACCGTCCTCGCGGGGCCGGCCGTCGACGTAGCGGCGGTAGTCCTCGACCCCGTCGAAGGGGGTGGTGTCGATGTGGTGGCTCAGCGGCAGGTCGCCGCTGGTCACTTCGGGGCTGGCGAGCACGTCGTCGAACAGCCGCTTCCAGGCGATCGCGTGCAGGGAGGCGGTGTCGGTGACGACGCCGTCCATGTCGAAGATGACCGCTGACCATGGGGTTGTGACGATCGTGTTCATATTCTCCAGCTCGCTGGACGGGGGATGTGCGGCGCGCAGCGACCGAAGACGCCGGCTTGCGTCCAGCCTAGCGAGAACCCGGCCACATGGCACTCACCGGCAGATGAACGTCCGGTGGCAATCTGCCTGACAGGTCGCCTTGCGCTTTGTGCTTCAGCTGCGCGCGGCGGCCGCGTGCCGGCCCTGCCGCCAGTCGACGATGCCGACCACCGCCGAGGCGGTGACGACGATGGCGATGACGGCGAAGGCTGCGCTGAAGGCCGCGGTCCACCCGTAGCCGGCCTGCACGGCGAAGAACACTGAGGTCACGACTGCCAGGCCCATGGCGGTGCCCATCCGCTGCCCGGTCTGCAGCACACCGCCAGCGGCCCCGGCGTAGGTGAGCGGCACGTCGACGAGCGCGAGTGTCTGGTTGGGGCTGATGACCAGGCCCTGGGCGATGCCGATGAAGGACACGGCGATGACGACGAGGGCGAAGGGCCAGCCGGCGATGTCGTGCATGATGACCGAGCTGATGCCGGCCAGCAGCCCGAAGATCGCCAGTGCCATGCCGACGAGCACGAGCGGGCGGCCGAGGCGGATGACGTACTGTCCGGCGATCGCAGACGAGATCGCCGAGCAGATCGCAGCCGGCAGGCCGATGAGCCCGGCTTGGAGGGCGGTGAAGCCGAGTCCGTTCTGGGCGTAGACGGCGATGACGACCCACACGCTGGTGGTGCCGAAGAAGTACAGGGAGATGAGCAGGGCACCGTTGGCGAAGGTGCGGGTGCGGAAGAGGTCCATGTCGACCATCGGGCTGCGGCCGCGCCGCTTGTAGCGGTTCTCCCACATCACCCAGGCGATGATGAGGGCGATGCCGAGCACGCCGAGGGCGAGGTAGGCAAGTGCTGCCTTGCCGACGAGCAGCGGCACGAGCACGCCGAGGGTGCCCATGCCCAGCAGGGCGACGCCGACGAGGTCGAGGTCGGGTTTGTCACCCGGTGCGGTGGTGGTCTGTGGCGGCTCCCAGGCTGAGCGCGGGAAGAAGATGATCGCCAGGGTCACGGCGAGGATGACGAAGGGCACGTTGATGAGGAAGGACATGCGCCAGCCGAGGTCTTCGCCGAAGAACCGCACGAGCACTCCGCCGAGTGCCGGTCCGACGGCGACGGACACGCCGATCGCTGAGCCCATGAGCCCGAAGGCCTTGCCGCGGGCGGCGCCGGAGAAGTACTGCTGGATGAGCCCGACGACCTGCGGATTCAGCAGCCCGGAGCCGACGCCCATGAGCAGCCGGGCGAGGTTGAGCACGAGCGGGTTCGGGGCGAATCCGGCGAGCAGTGAGGCGATGCCGAAGACGATGAGCCCGGCGATGAAGAGCCTGCCGCGGCCGAACAGGTCACCGGCGCGCCCGGCCGGGACGAGGATGACGCCGAAGGTCAGCGTGTAGCCGGTGAGCACCCACTGCAGGGCGGTGTTCGAGGCGTCGAGGGAGCTGCCGATGGCCGGCAGCACGACGTTGACGATCGACACCGACAGCAGCGACATGAACAGCGGCACGAGGGCGATGAGGAGGATGCGGCGCTGGTCGTCGCTCATCTTCGGAGTCTGCGCTGCCCCTGCCTGTGCCTCCGCGTGCCGTTTCTCTGCCATTTCTCCATTCCTACACCCCCGCCCTCTGGCCTGGCAATACTCGCCGGTCACTGCCTCGGGCAGCCAGCGCCTCGTTACGATGGGCGCATGGACAGCTTCCCGCCATCTGCCCCGCACGCCGAGACCGCACCTGCCGCGCGGGGTGCCGGCCGGTACGCCCCGAGCCCGAGCGGCCGGCTGCACATCGGCAATCTGCGCACCGGAGTCCTCGCCTGGCTGTGCGCACACTCCACGGGCCGGGCCTTCCGCTGGCGGATCGAAGATCTCGACCGGGTGCAAGCCGGGGCTGCCGAGCAGCAACTGGCCGACTTCGCCTCACTCGGCGTCACCCCCGATGGCCCGCTCGTCATCCAGTCAGAGCGCACCGAACTGTATGCAGCCGTCATCGAAGCACTCAACACGGCCGGGCTGGTCTATGAGTGCTACTGCTCGCGCAAGGACATCCAGTCCGCGCCCTCGGCTCCGCACACTCCCCCGGGTGCCTACCCGGGCACCTGCCGGAACCTGACCGCGTCTGTCCGTGAGGCTGAGCGCACCCGGCTGGCCGGCAACGGCCGGCAGCCGGCCCTGCGCTTGGATGCGCAGGCGGCAGCCGGGCTGCTGGAGGTGCCGGTGAGCCCGTCCGGTCCCGAGGTGGTGGTCGCCGATGTGCTGCTCGGTGACGTCCGCGGGTTCATCGATGATTTCGTGCTGCGCCGCGGTGATGGTGTGCACTCCTATCATCTGGCCGTCGTCGTCGATGATCTGGCGATGGGCATCGACCAGGTGGTCAGGGCTGATGATCTGGCGTCGTCGACTCCGCGCCAGGTGTTCTTCGCCAGGCTGCTGGACCTCGTCTGCCCGCAGCTTGTCGGCACGGAGTCTGGGCATGCGGGGATCGAGTGGGTGCATGTGCCGCTCGTGCTCGGGCCGAGTGGTCAGCGGCTGGCCAAGCGCGACGGTGCGGTGACCCTCGGCGACCTGGCCGGCACGGGGTTCGACTTCTTCGCCTGGCTCGGCAGCTCGCTGGGCTTCGGTCCGTGGGCTGACCTGGAGCAGGCGCGGGATGAGTTCGACCTGGACGCCATGACCGGCGAGCCTGCGGTCTTCGATCCGGCCGACTGGGCTCAGCCTGTCGCCGACTGAGCCTCGGCGATCACCTGCCGGTAGATGGATTCGAAGGTGTCAAGCGTGTGGCGGACATCGTGGCGGGCCACGAGCCTCTGGGAGGCCTCCCCCATCTGCTGCCGGTCCGCAGCGCTCATCGTCAGCAGCCGGGTGAACGCATCGGTCAGCGCCTCGACATTGCGTGGTTCGAACAGGTAGCCGTTCTCGCCATGCCGGCACAGGTGCGGCAGCGCCACCGCATCGGCGAGCACGACCGGCTTGCCGGAGGCCATCGCCTCCAGGGTCGCGATGCTCTGCAGCTCGGCTGTGCTGGGCATGCAGAAGAACGTCGCCTCCTGATAGGCCTTCACAAGCTCCTCGTCGCTGACCTTGCCGCGCAGCCGCACCCGATCGGCCACCCCGAGCTCGGCCGCCTGGGCGCGCAGCGGCTCGGCTTCGGAACCGGCGCCGATGATCTCGGCATGCAGGTTGAGGCTCGGGTCGGCCGCAGCGAGGGCTGCGATGATGTCGCCGATGTTCTTCTCCAGTGACAGCCGGCCGACGAACAGCACCGTCGGGTGCGTCTGGTCGACATCATCGGCTGCGAAGAAGTGGGACAGGTCAATACCGCAGGACACCGCCTGGATCGAGCTGCGGAAACCGTTCTCCGTCAGCAGATCGGCTGACAGCTGGGTCGGCACAGTGAGGTAATCGGCCTTCTCGAACGACCGGCGCAGATCCCACCAGGCGGCCGCGCTGCCATAGTGCAGCAGCCTCTCGGGAGCATTGACGTAGGGACGGACGTTGTCGGGCATGAAGTGGTTCGTCGCCACCACCGGGATGCCGCGCTTGCGGGATTCGCTGAGCGCATAGCGGCCGATGACGAAGTGCGCCTGCGTGTGCACGACATCGGGACGGATGAGATCGAGCAGGCGGGACACCTCGGGCTTGGTCTCCCAGGGCATGCAGATCGTCCACGTCGGGTGCAGGTACCAGCGGTGGGAGCGGATGCGGTGGACGAGCACGCCGTCCTCCCACGCCGTCGACGGGGTCTCGGTGGCCGAGGGGCAGATGACGTGCACCTCGTGACCGCGGGCGGCCAGCCCGGTCGCCAGGGTCTGCGCGAAGGTCGCGGCACCGTTGACCTCGGGAGCGTAGGTCTCAGTGGGGATGCAGATGCGCAGGGTGGTGCGGTCAGCCGGGGCAGTGCTCTGCTCGGTCTCAGTCAACGATCGTCCTCATCGGGGTGGGTGCCGTACTTGTCGTTCATGCGCTGGCGCTCCTTGGCCACCACGTCTGGATGATACCGGGACAGTGCGATGACCGCCCAGCAGGCGATCGCCCCGGTGACGGCCATGAGCACGAGCTGGAGGATCGAGGCCTCCATCGCCTCACCGAGCACAATCGAGCCGAGAAGGACTGCGAAGATCGGGTCGATGACGGTCAGCCCGGCGATGACCATCTCCGGTGGCCCGGCGGCATAGGCGGCCTGGACGAACCATGAGCCGATGATCCCGGCCAAAGCGAGGCTGATGGCGTTGAACCAGGTGATCCCGCCGAGCCCGGAGTCGAAGAACTGGTTGGAGATGATGTGCACATTCGTCGCGACGGTGGCGAAGACCAGTCCGGAACCGGCGATGAGCAGCAGCTGCGGTGGGTGGTTGCGCACGAGGATGATGATGCCGAAGACGACGGTGAGCACCAGCGCGATCCAGGCGACGCGATGCGCGCTGGCCCCGTAGTGGACCTCGTAGCGGCCGATGACAGCGGCCACGGCGACGAAGGCGGCAAGGGAGAGGCCACAGGCGGCCACGGCGAGGACGATCGTGCGGGTAAGTGCCAGGCCGCGGTGGACGACGGCGAGGATGACGGCGGTGATGAGTGCGACCGCCCCGATCGGCTGGACGACCATGACCGGAGCGATGGCCAGGGCGATGATGTTGGCGGCGTTGCCGAGGATGAGGACGATGAGCCCGAGCAGCCAGGTGCGGTTTCTGAGGATGCGGGCGAACTCCTGGACCCGGAAGCGGGTGGAGTCCTCCTCGCGCTGGTTGACGCCGCTGTGCTGCAGCAGCGCGGCGTACGCCAGCGCGATCGCTGCGAACAGCGCCAGGCTGATGGCCAGTAGGGTCGTCACCCGGCCAGTGTAGCCCGCGGCCCGCAGGTGAGGTTCACACGGCGTGGGGCGGAGACTCACATGCCGGGTTCAGTCACGCACCGCGCGCCGGGAGACCCTCAAAGCCGGCCTGCCTGGACATGAGATACGTCACCGCCGGGGTGATTTGAGAACTGCGCGATCCCGGTGCTAGAGTTGTTTCTCGCGTGATCATCACGATGACGCTATTCCTCCGTAGCTCAGTTGGCAGAGCATTCGACTGTTAATCGAAGGGTCGCTGGTTCGAGCCCAGCCGGGGGAGCCACAGCCCCGCTCCATGTGAGCGGGGCATTTTTGTGCCCACAGGCAGCTGCTCTTGTGCCCGCAGACAGCCGCCGTTCAGTTCAGACGGCCTAAATTCACTGTTCGGCGACGAGTCCGCGGTACTGCGGGAAGCGCTCGAGGTAGCGGTCGACATAGGAGCACATCGGGATGATCTTCTGATCGCGCTCCTGAAGCTGCTGGAGCACCTTGGTCACGAGTGTGCGCGCGTAGCCCTGCCGGCCGAAGGCCTCGTCGATGATCGTGTGCTGGAGTTCGTAGACCCCGGGTTCGGGCATCGTGTAGCCGAGGAATCCGACGAAGGTCCGCTCCGGGCCGGAGAGCCAGAGTTCGAACCGGTCGCGCGAGAGGTTGTCGACGACCTCGACGGGATTGCTGACGAGAACAGGGTCTTCCATGGGGAACTCCTCCTGGGGTCGGTGGTGATGAGTCTAGCTCAGGGATGCTCGCGGCTCAGGGGTTGTTTCTCCCCTGCGACGTAGACCGCGCTGGGGGTGAGGTCGAGCCACTCCTCAGGGTTGAGGTCGAAGGGGTTGCGGTCGTAGAGCTGGAAGTCGGCGTGTGCGCCGGGAGCCAGGGTGCCAAGTGTGTCCTCTTCGAAGGAGGTGTAGGCCGCGTCCGAGGTGTAGGCGCGGATCGCCTCGGCCAGGGTGATGTTCTGTTCGGCATCGAGGACCTGCCCGGTCTTCGTCGTCCGGGTCACTGCCCCGTAGATGCCCTCCCACGGGTTGCCGTTGGTGACCGGCACGTCGGAGTTGCCCGGCGCGATGATCCCGCGGTCGATGAAGGATCGGTGCGGGTAGACCCGCGGCATCCGGTCTGTGCCGAGCACCTTGAGGTAGGAGTCGCCGAGGTGGTAGATGAATCCGACAGAGGAGCAGGCGATGATGTTCCATTCGGCGAGGAAGTCGAGGTCCTCATCGGCCGGCAGGGTGCAGTGTTCGATGCGGGTGCGCCGGGTGCGCACCGCCTCGTCGTCACCGATGTTCTTCAGCGCGCGCCGGGCTTGTGCGATGGCGGCGTCACCGATGCTGTGGATCGCCAGGCGCAGCCCGCCTGCCACCGCCTCGCGTAGGTGCCCGGTCAGCGTCTCATCATCGATGTAGAGGATCCCGGTCTCGTCGCTGTGCTCGTACGGGCAGCACAGTGCGGCGGTCTTGCCTCCCACTCCCCCGTCCAGGACGAACTTCGCACCCTGGATGCGCATCCAGTCATCACCGAGCCCGCTGGTGACTCCGGCGGCAAGGGCGGCGTCGAGGATCCCGTCGTAGCCCATCTGGGTCAGCGCCCACAGCCATGGCCGCAGGCGGATGCTCAGCTGCCGGCTGTCGGCGAGCTTGGTGTACAGGCGCAGGTCGGTGCGGCTGGTGGACATGTCATGGACGGTGGTGATGCCCCAGTCGAGGAACTGCTGCTGGGCGCGGGCGAATCCGCCGGACAGTTCGTCGGGTTCGTAGTCGGGGACGGTGATGAGGTCCATCGCCTTCTCCTGGCACAGCCCGGTGAGCCGGCCGCTGCCGTCCTTCACGAGCCGTCCGCCTGCCGGATCCGGGGTATCTTCGTCGACGCCGCAGACTTCGAGTGCCTTTGAGTTGACCAGCAGCATGTGCCGGCAGGTGCGGGTGAGCACGACCGGATGGTCCGGGGCTGCTGCATCGAGGTCCTCGCGGGTGGGCACCCGGTCGTCTGCCAGGTACGTCTCGTCCCAGCCAGCTCCGCGGATCCACCCGCCGGGCTCAGTGCTGCTGGCAGCTTCCCGAATCGCTGTCTGGATGTCGGCGATGGAGTCGACGACGTCGGGTCGCACGTCGACCTGCAGGAGGGTCCGGCCGTACATGCTCGGGTGGCCGTGGCTTTCGATGAACCCGGGCATGACGAACTGTCCGTCGACGTCGATGACCTCACCGGCACTGCCGTCTGCGGCCTCGTCGCCGGTGGCGGTGATCCGGCCGTTGCTGATGTGCAGCGTCGTCGGTGCGGTGAAGTGATCCTCGGCAAGCAGGCGCGCGTTGCGCAGCGTGATCTGGCTCATGCTCCAACCCTAATGCAGGGTCCCGGGCATCGGGCGTGGTCAGGGCGTCGGCGGCGGGCTCATCTCAACGTCGCTGCCGAAGGCGGCCTCGACGGCGTGTTCCCATTCGCCGTCGTCGGCAGCAGAAGCGATCCCCTCAGTGATCGCTTCGGCCAGAGCAGGGTCCTCCGTGCGCATCCGGATCCAGTAGCCGGCTGGGCGCAGCCGGTTCTCGCTCAGCGTCAGGGCCTGCGGATCCTGTGCCGCGAGTGCCTGCAGGTCGAGGTCGGCTCCGACAATGGCTTCGACCTCACCGGCCGCCAGAGCGGCGGTGCAGTCGGACAGCGTGTCGCGTTCGACGACCTCAGCGGTGGTCTCCTCCTCGACCGCCTGCTTCCCCGGTGAGTCGGGCAGTGCGCAGACCTGCTGGTCGGTCAGCTCGCTGAACTGGGCGAGATCTGATGCGGCCGGGCTCAACAGCGCCTGGCCGCCGAGGTGGTAGGGCCCGGCCAGGTCGGCTGGGATCTCCGTGTCCTCGGCGGTGGTGTCCTCGGTGGCACTGCCCTCGGTGAGTTCGCTCGCTTCATCACCAGCCTGTGTGGTCTCCGCCGCCGAGGCGGTGGCGTCGGTTCCCGGCTCCGGGTCAAGTCCCTCGATGGGCTGGCCGTCGGTGTCGATGAGGAGGTCGGCTGCCGGTTGATCACCCTCGAGGAGCGACGACCGGTCTGCCGATGCGTCAACCCATGTGATCTGGTGAGCTGCGAAGCCCAGACGCCCGGCGATGAGACTGCCGATCTCGACGTGGAACCCGGCTGGCACGGTCTTCCCTGCTGAAAGATATCCGAGCCCTGGCTGGTCGAAGGGCACGCCGATGCGGAGCATCGCCGCATCATCGGCTTCCGTCCAGATCGGGCTGTCCTTGACGGCGGCCTCGGTGTCGACGGTGTAGTCATGGGCCGGCTCGCTGCTGCTGCCGGAGTCATCGGTGATACCGCAGCCGGTGAGGAGCAGGGCGCTTCCTGCGAGCGCGGCTGCGGTGGAGAGCCTGCGGCGTGGCCTGGTGTCAGAAGTCGGCACGCGTCATCACCGGGATCACGTGATAGGCCGGTTCCTCGTAGGGGTGGGCGGCGAGCATCGCGTCGAGTGCCGCCGCGGCGGTCTCGGCTGGGCAGATGACTTCGATGCGCTCTTCGGCGACCTCCTCGGGGGTGCCGATGTCGCCGATCGTCGGGTTGGCGCCTGCGCCTGGGGTGAAGCGGCCGGTGCCGCGGCTGGAGAAGGAGCAACCGGTGTAGTCGCCGATGGCTCCGGCCCCGCCTGCAGCCAGTGCTGCGCGCACGGCATCAGCGGAGTCGATGGGCGTGTAGACGACGATGACGCAGTTCGACATGAGCCCAGCCTAGCCGCTGCCCAGGCTGCTGCCGGTGCGGCAACACGCCCTGAGTGTGAGAGCCCGGTCAGCTGCCGGTGAGCACCTCGGTGAGCACGGCACCGGCAGATGCCAGGTCGTCGTCGGCTGGTTCGACGATGACGGCTGCGACGAGTCCGCCGCGCTGCCCGATCGCCCACGGGCCGACCGTGCCGGTCTCGCCCTCTGCTGTGCCCGCGCTGCCGGTGAGGTCGACGAGGTGGGGTTCGAGGAGTTCTTCCAGTGTCTGGCGTTCGTCCTTCGTCAGGCTCTCATCGGGTGCCGGCGATGGCAGGTCCGCTCCCCCGGCCGACTGCACGAGGCTGGCCGCTGGCTGCTGGCCGGTGAGCACCCGGGCTGCGGCGATTGCGACAGACACCGGGCTGCCGGTCGGCTGCCCGCCCGTCGACACGGCAGCCGGCATGCCCAGGTCGACCCGCTCGATGCCGAGCGCCGCGAGCACCTCGGACTCAGCGGCTCCGCGTTCCTTCGCCAGGGCTGTTGTGAGTGCGTGGGCGGGTGAGTCCGGATAGCTGCCGTTCAGCGCCCGGTCGAAACCTGAGTCCCCGCCGGCGTTGGCGACTGCGCGGACTTCTCCGCTCACGGAGTCGATGACGACGATGCCCACTGGTGTGCCGGCGGATGCGGCGGCTTCATCGGCACGCTGCTGAAGATCGCGTTCGATCGAGGTCGTCACCGGCGGGGCCGGCACGGCATCGACGCTGAGGATCGTCTCGCCATCGACCTGCAGGTCGACACCGGCGCGGCCGGAGAGCTCCGCTTGGTACAGCTTCTGCAGACCCGACTGGCCGACGAGGTCGCCGTCGCGCAGCAGCGGGTCCTCCTCCAGATCCTCGGCAGTCGCAGCACCGACCCGGCCGAGCAGCAGGGGCGCCAGCCCGCGGTGCACGGGCACGGACATGTCCTGGCTGCGGAACACGGTGCCGGGGATCGGGCGCAGCTCATCGGCGATATCGCGGTAGTCATCAGCGCGGATCGTGACGACCGGGACGAAGGCCTGCTCAGCTGCCGCTTCGATGCGGCCGGTCAGTGCTTGGACGTCGATGTCGGTGATCCCGGCGAGTGCGGCTGCGGTGTCGTCTGCTGTCTGGGCGGGATCATCGGTGCGGGCCGGTTCGATGCCGACGCTGATGACCGGTTCGACGCTGGTGAGCACTTCATCGCCGGATCCGAGGATCTTCGCCCGCGGCGCTGCTTCGACCTCTGCGGTGATCTCAGCGTCGTCATGCAGCTGCGGGTGGACGACCTCAGGCCGGTACTCGGCCTTCCACGACAGCTGGTCCTTCACCACATCGACCTCGGAGGTGTAGGACCAGTCCGGGACCTGGGTGCGTGAACGCGGGTTCGTCTGCCACGCCCACGACAGGGTCGCCCGCTGCCGGGAGGAATCGATCTCGGCAAGCTCGATCACCTTCACGGCCACCGGTGCGTGCAGGCCGGCAGGGCGCAGCTGGTGCTGGAGCTGATCGTGTGCCCGGCCGGCGGCGGCCGGATCCGTCCAGGGACCTGCCGCCACGGCGTCATCGGCGAAGGACTGTGCGGCGCGCTTGGCGGTGTCCAAGGGTGAGGAGCCCAGCTGCGGGTTGATGGCGGCGATGATGATGAGCACGGCTGCCACCGCTGCCGCTGCGACAGCGGCGAGCACCCAGCCGGTGCGCGTGACTCGGGCCATCTCGTCTCCCCCATTGATCCGGTCGTCTCCAGACCGTGCTCTCCGGCTGCTGCCGGGATGCTGGAATCCACCGGTGCCAGCCTAGCGTGACGCGCCTCAGAAGCGGCCGTCTGACACCTCGGTCACTAGCCCGTGAGACAGGCGGCAGGTCCGGCGGACAGGTTGGTACAGTTTCTCCAATCCACATAGAGCCCCACGTCACACAGAGGATGTGAGCAGCATGCCAGCTTCCGAAATCTCCGCCGGTCATGTGATCGTCAAGTCACTGGCCGCCCATGGCGTCAAGCGCGCCTATGTCGTCCCCGGCGAGAGTTTCCTCGACGTGCTCGACGGGCTGCACGACTCCCCGATCGACACCGTCGTCTGCCGTCACGAGGGCGGAGCGGCCTATATGGCTGAAGCCGACGGCAAGCTCGGAGAGCTGCCGGGCATCGCCATGGTCACCCGCGGGCCGGGCGCGGCGAATGCGCACGTGGGCCTGCACACCGCCTGGCAGGATTCGACGGCGATGGTGCTCTTCGTCGGACTCATCCCCTTCGAGCATCGCGAGAAGGAGGCCTTCCAGGAGTTCGACCCCAAGGCGTGGTTCGACACCGGCGCCAAGCGCGTCATGATCCTCGACCACCCGGAGCGCGCCTCCGAGGTGGTGGCCGAGGCGATGTTCGCTGCTGTGTCCGGCCGTCCCGGCCCGGTGGTCGTCGGGCTGCCGGAGGACATCATCACCCAGCCGAATGACGGGATCATCCACCCGCAGATCCCCGTCGCCCAGGGCGGCATGACCGTCACCGATTGGAAGGCGCTGAAGTCCGCACTCATGGAGGCTGAGCGGCCGCTGTTCGTCTTCGGCGGCAACGACTGGACCGATGAGGGCGCCGACACCTTCACCCAGTGGCTGGAGTCGCACAATCTGCCGGCAGCTGCCGAGTGGCGCTGCGAGGGCACCGTTCCGTTCGGCTCCCCGAGCTATGTCGGCCCGCTGGGCTACGGGCGCCCACAGCACACCCACGAGGTGCTCGACGGCTCCGATCTGCTCGTCTTCGTCGGCACTGTTCCCGGTGACGTCATCACTGATGGGTTCACCGCCCGGCAGAACTGGGAGCGCAAGAACTTCATCGTCACCATCGACCCGTCGCTGCGGGGGCGCTCCGGGCCGGTGACCCACCAGATCGTCGCCAAGCCCGATGTGTTCGTCCGTGATCTCGTGCGCATGGATCTGCCGGTGTGCGATTCGTGGCGGACGTGGACGAATGAGCTGCGCGCCAAGCAGGTCGAGTTCTCCACCCCGCCGTCAGCTGAGCCCGGTGACGGGCAGGCGAAGATGGCGACGATGATGGCCAATCTCGTCAAGCGTCTCGATGAGGATGCGATGGTGACCTTCGGTGCCGGTGAGCACACGAACTGGGCGCACCGCTACTTCCCCACCAACGGCTATGCCTCGATGATCTCGGCCCGCAACGGCTCGATGGGCTACTCGGTGCCGTCGGCGGTGGCGGCGAGCCTGCAGTACCCGAAGCGGCAGGTCATCTCAATCGCCGGTGACGGTGAGTTCCTCATGAACGCCCAGGAACTCGCCACCGCCAAGCAGTATGGCGCCACCCCGCTCATCATCGTGATGGACAACCAGGAGTACGGCACGATCCGGACCCACCAGGAGCGGGCGTACCCGAAGCGGGTCTCGGGCACGCAGCTGGAGAATCCGGACTTCGCGCTCTACGCGCAGGCCTTCGGCGGATACGGAGTCCGGGTCGAACAGGACAAGGACATCCCCGGTGCCCTCGATGAGGCGCTGAAGGCGACCGAGAACGGTCAGTTCGCCCTCATCCATCTCATCGTCGAACAGCGCGTCAAGGCCTACTGAGCGAAAGCGCCTCAGCTGAAGAAGCGGGTGGCGAATCCGGGCACCGGGTTCGCCACCGCTTCGGCTGTGGACCCGGCCTGGACGACAGCGCCCTGGTCGAGCACGACCACCCGGTCGGCCAGCGCCTCGACATCGGCACGGTCATGACTGATGAGCAATGCGGTGGCATCTCCGAGCAGCTCAGTCAGCAGCGCACGGATGTGTGGCACGCTGTCACGGTCAAGGGCTGACATCGGCTCATCGAGCAGCAGCAGATCCGGTTCGGCGATCGCGGCCCGGGCGATCGCCGCCCGCTGGGCCTGCCCGCCGGAGAGCTCGTGCGGCCGCCGGTCCTCCATTCCGGCCAGGTCGACGCGTTCGAGCATCGCGGCGGCCCGGCTGTGGGCCTCGCGGCGGGCCACCCCGCGGCAGCGCAGAGCGAAGGCGACGTTGCCGACCACGGTCATGGTGGGAAACAGCAGAGGCGCCTGTGCCAGCTGCACGATCCCACGCTTGTGGGAAGGCACCCGCACCTTCCGGCCGGTAGTGCGCACAATCGGGCGCCCGCCGAGGGTGATCTCTGCCTCGGGCGGAGTCAGCAGCCCGGAGAGCACGTCGAAGGTCGTCGACTTGCCGGCCCCGTTCGGCCCGATGAGCGCCGTCGTCGACCCGGCCGGGACCTCAATGTCGATGTGGAGTCCGCGGGCCGGCAGCCGAAAGACAGCAGACAGGTCGCTCATGCGCGTGCCTGCTTGGGTGTGCGGTAGGTGGCCGCGACGATGGTGAAGGCGATGACCATGAGCACGACCGACAGCGCGATCGCCTGGGCCGGGTCGGTTTCGCGGGCCAGGTAGATCTCCAGCGGCATCGTGCGGGTGCGGCCCTGCAGAGAGCCGGCGAAGGTGAGGGTGGCGCCGAACTCGCCCAATGCCCGGGCGAAGCACAGCACCGTTCCCGACGCGAGGGCTGGGGCGAGCACCGGAATCGTCACCGTCAGCAGGGTGCGGGTGGGGCTGGCGCCCAGGCCTGCGGCGATGCGCTCATAGCGCGGGTCGGTGCTGCGCAGCGCGCCTTCGAGCGTCATGACCATGAAGGGCAGCGACACGAAGGTCTGAGCCAGGACGACGGCGATGGTGGTGAACGCGATCGAGATGCCGCCTGCTTCCAGGTAGCGGCCGATGAGGCCCATGCGCCCGAAGGTGTACAGCAGTGCGATGCCGCCGACGACCGGTGGCAGCACTAAGGGCAGCAGCCCCAGTGAGCGCAGCACGCGGCGGCCGGGGAACCGGGCGCGAGCGAGCACGAAGGCCAGCGGCACTCCGCCGAGCACGCACAGTCCGGTGGCGGCCAGCGAGGTCTGCAGCGACAGTCGCAGGGCGCTCAGCGCCGAGTCCGAGCTGATGAGATTCCACAGGTTCGCATAGGGCACCTGGGTCAGCAGCCCGATGATGGGCACGATGACGATGGCTGCCCCGCAGGCTGCGGGCAGCCAGAGCCAGCGCGGCAGACCAGCGTGACTCACGGTGTGCCGAAGCCGGCGTCAGCCAGCGCTTTCTGGCCGGTGTCGGAGAGCACATAGTCGACCCACTGCCCGGCGGCCTCGGAGTTCTTCGAGGACTTCAGCACGCCGATCGGGTAGTTGTTGATGACCTCGGCGGCTTCCGGGAAGTCCACGCCGGTGACGTCATCTCCGGCACCGGTGGCGTCGGTGACGTACACGAGTCCGGCGTCGGCCTGGCCTGAGGTGACCTTGCCGAGCACATCGGTCACTGCGTTCTCCTCGCTCACCGGTGAGAGTTCGACACCGGCGAGCTCGGCGACTTCCTGAGTGGCGGCACCGCAGGGCACCTCGGGTGCGCAGATGACCAGTGAGACGTCATCGGCGCTCAGGCTGTGCAGGTCCTCGACACCCGTGGGATTGCCTGGGGCGGTGACGATGGTGAGGGTGTTGGTGGCGAACATCTGCGGCTGACCTTCCATCAGGTCCTCGTCGGTCATCTTGACCATGTTCTTCTCATTGGCTGAGGCGAACACGTCGGCAGGAGCCCCGGCCTGCATCTGGGCGACGAGGTCGGAGGAGCCGCCGAAGGAGAAGTCGACGGAGGTGCCGGTCTCCTCCTCGAAGGACTCGCCGAGGTCGGCGAAGACCTGGTTGAGAGAGGCGGCGGCGAAGACGGTGATGGAGCCCCTGTCCGGCTCGGCATCGTTGCCTGACGCGTCGTTGCCGGACCTGCCGGTGCAGGCGCTGAGTATGAGGGTGGCAACCGCCGTGAGCGCACCGGTAGCAATGAGAGTTGATTTCATGAGTGTGATCCCCTTGCTGCTGCGTCCATGCTGGCAGCAGTCCGCGCCAGCCTGAGGACACACTAGCACTGCATGTGCGTTTGAAGAGCCAGATTTCACACGATGATCAACACTGATTCTTCATGTCGACCATCAGCTGCGGATTTAACAATACGTGGGCAGCTGCGCCTGCACTCAAACCCAGCCCCCCCGAATCAGCGCCGCGGCATCTCCAGCATCACCTGGGTGGCCTTGACGACGGCGGTCGTGACATCGCCGACGGTGAGCTCGAGTTCCTCGACGGCCTCAGCCGACATGAGCGAGACAACCCGGTGGGGGCCGCATTGAACATCGACCTGGGCCATGACGCCGTCCTTCTTCACGGCGGTCACGAGACCGACGAACCGGTTGCGCGCCGAGGACTGCACAGCCGCCGGATCCTTCGGCAGCACCGCGCTCGTGCGGGCCAACTCGGCCAGTTCGGCTCCATCGACGACGGCTCGCCCGCTGCCGTCGAGGCGCTGGGAGAGCTTTCCCGCGTGGATCCACCGGCGAAGGGTGTCATCACTGACCCCCATGAACAAAGCAGCATCGGAGATCCGCAGATCAGCCATGGCTCCACCTTTCCAAAATTCGGGATGACTGGTTCGAACTTCAGTCATTTTGCCACGCCAGCACGTCACACGCAGATCTGACTGCATAGCGGAATTCACGCGCTGGACGCATGAGCCGACATGCGGTGCCGCTGTCGGCATGAGGATGTCCTCGATACCACTCTCCACTGTGCCACGATGGGGGTATGCACGACGATCTCTCTCCAGCGGATTTTCCGCTCACCACGACGGACAAGCTGCGCTACTCCGACACCGACAGACAGGGTCACATCAACAACGCAGTCTTTGCGACGTTCTTCGAAACCGGCCGGGTCGAGATCATCTCCCAGATTGATCGGCACTCCGAGGTCTCCGATCGCGAATTCGTGCTCGCGCGGATCACGATCGACTATCTGCAGGAAGTCCATTGGCCGGGCACCGTGACGATCGGCAGCCGGATCAGCCGGGTCGGCACCTCTTCGCTGACTGTCGAGCAGGTGATCTTCGTCGACGAGACCGTTTGCGCGCGGGCCGAATCGGTGATGGTGCAGATCCGCACAAGCACCCGCCGCTCCGAACCGTTCGACGATGCCACGCGGGAATTCTTCAGCACCCTGAGCTGAACAGTCACCGACACGCCCATTGAGGTTTCCAAGCAGGTGGCTGTCGGCATAGGCTGGATGAGCGAAGGAGGCGATGACCATGACGAAGAGCGGACAGGAATCGAGCAGCTCAGGCTCGAAGGGTCTTGACAAGATCGAAGAGGCCGCCGAGAAGGTGCTTGGCGACTCACAGGTCGGCAAGGGCGAACGCGTCGGCTATGTCGAAGACGATTCCGAAGCGCGCACTGCCGCGGCTGCGGCAGCACATGGAGATGAGGCGATTCTGCAGGAAGACGGCACCCACCTCATCATCAGCAAGACCGAAGGCGATCCACCCGTCGACACCTGGCGGCACTGAATCGCACCACTGGGCAGAGCCCGCCGGATCACCGGCGGGCTCTGCTGCTGCTCACCGGGTCTTCGAGCGGGATTCTCTGGAGTGCAGCATCGCATGCGAGCGTGCCGTCCGCATCCTCACGGGTGCCTGCCTCGCTGCCGCGTTCCGCGCACCGGCGATCATCACCCTCGGCGTCCGGCTGCCGCCGGTGTTCCCCGCCCGCGCTGGCTTCACCACAGGCTGCGTGCGAGCATGGCGGTCATCATCAGCGGTCTCGTCGCCGCCTCCGCCGTCGTCGCCTCGGTACCGACGATCCACGGCGCCGCGTCCGACTTCGGCACTGCGACTGCGGCACTGCTGTGGACGACCCGCGCACCTGGTTCCTGGTCTGCGGCGCGCTGACGGGGATACCGCCGGCAGGCGGACACGGCACGATTCGGCCCGCCTGGCTCATGACGATCAAAGAGGTGTCGGCCTCCCGTTCGCGCGGCGGCGCTGCGGCCCCGCTGCGCCGGGAGGTTCAGAGGACGAGGAGGCCGAGCAGTCCGGCGGCGATGACAACGGCCCAGGCCGGGGCCTTCCACGCGCTCAGCGCGACGAAGGCGGCAGCTCCGATGACGAGGGTCAGCGCAGAGGTGATGCCGGTGGTGAAGACCGGCTGGTACAGCGCGGCGGCGAGAATCCCTACCACGCCGGCGTTGACTCCGCTCAGCGCCCGGCGGGCCAGCCGGTGCCCGGAAAGCGCCTGCCACAGCGGCAGGGTGCCGATGACGAGCAGCGCCGCCGGCAGGAACACCGCACCCAGCGCGATCGCCGCGCCCACCGCTCCCGTCGCCGAGGTGGTGCTCACCGTGCCGAGGTAGGCGGCGAAGGTGAATAGCGGGCCGGGCACTGCCTGGGTGGCGCCGTAGCCGGCGAGGAAGGCATCGTTCGAGACGGTCCCGGTAGGCACGAGCTCGGCCTGCAGCAGCGGCAGCACGACATGTCCGCCGCCGAACACGAGCGCGCCAGCTCGATAGAGCACATCTGCCAGCTGCAGCGCATCACTGCCGGTGAGACGGGCGATGACCGGCAGCCCGATGAGCAGGACGGCGAAGAGGATGAGGCTGCCGGCGGCCACCGGCATCGGCACACGCACCCTGAACGGCTGCCTCTGCCCGTCTGAGGCGCCTGACGCCTCGGGCGCGGCCGGACGCAGCCATACCAGCCCGATGATGCCGGCGAGCACGATCGCAGCGACCTGCGCCCATGCGGTGGGCACGAGCAGGGCGATGGCCAGGGCGGTGACCGCGATGCTCGCCCGCGGTGCGTCGGGAGTCAGCGAGCGCGCCATGCCGAGCACCGCATGCGCGACGACAGCCACGGCTGCGACCTTGAGTCCGGTGAGCCAGCCGGCGTCGCCGAGGTCGCCGAGGGCATGGATGCCGAAACCGAAGGCCGCCAGCGCAAGCGCCGAGGGCAGGGTGAAGGCGACCCAGGCGGCGAGCATGCCGGCGAAGCCTGCGCGTTTGAGGCCCAGCGCCATGCCGACCTGGCTGGAGGCCGGGCCCGGCAGGAACTGGCACAGCGCGACGAGATCGGCATAAGCGCGGTCGCTGAGCCAGCGGCGGCGCTCGACGAAGGCCTCACGGAAGTACCCGAGGTGGGCGACCGGGCCGCCGAAGGAGGTGAGCCCCAGCCGCAGGAAGACCCAGAACACCTCAGCAACGGATCCCCGGCTGGCGGGTGCGGCGGCAAGCTGGCAGTCAGACGCTGAGGCGGAAGGTGGCATGCCCGCTATTCAACGCCAGGCAGGTGAACTCCAGGCGAACGACAGCTCCGCCTCTCTGATCGGGTGTGATATAGATTGAGCTGACCACGCGGGAGCCTCACAGCGAGGCTGAGACCGGACACGGCGTCCGGGACCGCTGAACCTGATCCGGTTAATGCCGGCGTAGGAAGTGAGGGACATCGTTGTCTGCATTCATCCCTGAGAACACGCACGCCTCCGAGACCGCAGCTGCCCAGCCGCACTCCGAACAGCACCCCAAGCACCGAATCGGGTGGGTTGAGGATGCCGCGCACGGCATCCGCGTGCCCGTCACTGAGATCCATCTCGACGACTCGCCCGGCCAGCGGGCCAATCCCCCGGTCCAGGTCTACCGGACGATGGGGCCCGGCAGCGTGCCCGAGGAGGGACTGGCACCATGGCGGGCGGAGTGGATCGCCGCCCGTGGGGACACCGAAGAGCACGCGGGCCGTGGCAGGAAGCTCGCCGATGACGGCCGGGCGGCTGTGCGCCGCGGCCGGCCCTCCCAGCAGTGGCAGGGCCGGGTGCCCACACCTCGGCGGGCGAAGCCCGGCAAGCGGGTGACGCAGATGCACTACGCACGCGCCGGTGTCGTCACCCCGGAGATGTGCTTCGTCGCGCTGCGCGAGCAGTGCGATGTCGAACTCGTCAGAAGCGAAGTCGCCGCCGGCCGGGCGATCATCCCAGCCAACATCAACCACCCGGAGTCCGAGCCGATGATCATCGGGCGGAAGTTCCTCGTCAAGATCAACGCCAACATCGGCAACTCCGCTGTCACCAGCTCGATCGGCGAGGAGGTCGCCAAGCTCAACTGGGCGGCCAAATGGGGTGCCGATACGCTCATGGATCTCTCGACGGGCAACGATATCCACACCACCCGCGAATGGATCCTGCGCAACTCCCCCATCCCGATCGGCACCGTGCCGATCTACCAGGCTCTGGAGAAGGTTGATGGTGAGGCGGAGAAGCTGACGTGGGAGATCTACCGCGACACCGTCATCGAACAGTGCGAACAGGGCGTCGACTATGACCGTCCATGCCGGTGTGCTGCTGCGCTACGTGCCGCTGACCGCCGAGCGGGTCACTGGGATCGTCTCCCGCGGCGGGTCGATCATGGCCGGGTGGTGCCTGGCGCATCACGAGGAGAACTTCCTCTACACCCACTTCGATGAACTGTGCGAGATCTTCGCTCAGTACGACGTCGCCTTCTCCTTAGGCGACGGCCTGCGCCCGGGTTCGATCGCCGATGCCAACGATGCCGCGCAGTTCGCTGAGCTCGACACGCTGGCTGAGCTGACTCAGCGGGCGTGGGAGCACGATGTGCAGGTCATGGTCGAAGGACCTGGCCACATTCCGCTGCACAGGATCCGTGAGAACGTCGAGCGCCAGCAGGAGCTGTGCCACGGCGCGCCCTTCTACACCCTCGGCCCGCTCGTGACCGACATCGCTCCCGGTTACGATCACATCACCTCGGCGATCGGGGCGACGGAGATCGCCCGCTACGGCACCGCGATGCTGTGCTACGTCACCCCGAAGGAGCATCTGGGTCTGCCGAACCGCGATGACGTCAAGACCGGTGTCATCACCTACAAGATCGCAGCCCACGCCGCTGACCTGGCCAAGGGCCACCCTGGTGCGCAAGAGCGTGATGATGCCCTGTCGAAGGACCGCTTCGAGTTCCGGTGGCGCGATCAGTTCGCGCTCGGTCTCGATCCGGAGACTGCCGAGGCGTTCCACGACGAGACGCTGCCGGCTGAACCGGCCAAGACAGCCCACTTCTGTTCGATGTGTGGGCCGAAGTTCTGCTCGATGCGCATCTCCCAGGACATCCGCGACACGTACGGAAGCGCTGAGGCGCAGGCGGCGATCGCCGGCATGCAGGCCAAGGCCCAGGAGTTCCTCGCCCGCGGCGAGCAGGTGTACCTGCCCGAGCCGACCGTCGGGCCGCCTGCTCCCGACACCGCGCCCGAGGCGGTGGAGACGAGGATCAGCTGACCGGCTGGCGCAGGATGGTCCGGCAGCGCTGCGGTGCGGTGCGCCGGAAGTCCGATAGGTAGATCTCGTGGTGCCGGCCGCCGGGTTTCATCCCGGCAGCCGGTATCACCGACTCGTGCAGTTCGGCCAGCACGCCGGCTTCGTCATCGAAGCTGCCGATGTGCAGGGTCTGAAAACATGTGCCCTCCGCAAGCTCGCCTGCGCGCAAGCTGCCGATGAGCGGGAGTGCCCGGCCCTTCTTCTCTGCTTTCCGGCGTGCCGCAGTGATTGCAGCATCGATATCGTCTGCGGTGAGCCAATCGGGGACCATGAGCATGAGCGTCCACTGCCACTGCGTCTTGTCCCGGGCGGTGGTGAAGGCTGTCATGTCCTCAGCCCACCAGAGACCCTCCAGCGGTGGGACGACATAGTCGCGGCCATACGTGTCCTTCGAATGGAACTTCAGTGTGTACGCCACCGGGTAGAGGGTTTCGATCCCGCGGTGAAAGCCGCTGACGTGTTCGGGTCTCCGGCTCCGTCGACCATGAGATAGGTCGTCGCCGGCACGTCAAGCCGGTCGAATCGGCCGGAGCGTGGGCGGTAGCGCTCCATCGTTTTCTTGAAGTCGACCTTCGTGCTCACAGCGGCCTCTCCCATCTGCCCGTCACTGCCGCGGTTCGGTGAGCGTGAGCCGGCCGCGCACATCGCGTCGCCAGCGGTTCTCGCGCGAATCAGTGAACTCGATGCCGACGACACCGTACTTGCGGGCATCGGCCAGCGGGGTTGTGCTCTCAAATGACTGCTCCCCCTGCAGGAACACCCATGAGCGCTGATGGTCCAGGGCATCGAGCTCATCGGCCGCACCGGTGAGGATCCGCTGCCGGGCGTGTTCGCGCAACACCTTGATCCACTGCCCCGGCGGCAGCGTCGGCACCTCGGCTCGCACAGCAGCGACATCCGTGTCCATCGGATTGCCGAACTCAACGCGGACGTCATAGACAGGAGCATCGGATGAGTTCGCGATCATCACACCGACGCCGGAGGGTTCAGCTTCCTCGTCATCGCGATACTTCCGGTCCTTCTCCATGACCTGTTCCTTCACCTCGGGAAGCCAGCGCACTCCCACCACCCAAGCCGCAATGCACCGCGCCTGACGCTCGCGTTCGCGGTCGAGGGCTTTTCCATCGCGGCGCTGCTCCAGCTGCAGCATCTTCTTCGCCCGGATCCATGCGGTCGCCGCAAAGATGAGTGCACCGATTGCGGTGATCGCTGAGATCCACTCGGGATAGGAACCCCACATGCTGTCTGCATCCGTTCTCGTCGATGCCGGTCCCTCTCGGCAGCCCACGGGCCGGCGGCGGTCAGATCTGCTCTCATCGTAAGGGCTGATCCCCGGCGCTGATGCGCACATGAAGCTATGACAATATCCCCCACGCCCTGCCACCATGACCGGCATGACTCTCGACGCATCACGCATCCCATCCCTCCTCACCGCCTCGGCTGCGGCGCTGTCACTGGCAGTGCTCGCCGGCTGCGGGAACTCCACCTCGAACGATGCCGGCCAGTCCCCCGAGCCCACTGAGCGGCAGACGGCAGAGACCGCCGGCCCGGCTGAGCGCATCGCCCTGACCTATGACGGCGGCGTCATGGTCCTCGACGGTGATTCCCAGAAGGTGCTCGGCACCTTCGAGGCCGAAGGTTTCACCCGCCTCAACTCCGCCGGCGACAACCGGCATCTGTTCCTCACCGAAGGCGAATCCTTCCGGCTGCTCGACATGGGCACGTGGTCCGAACCGCACGGCGATCATTCGCACTCCTACACCATTGACCCGCTGCTGACCGACCAGCGGATCGAGGGCAGCCACCCGGGCCACCTCGTCAACCACGACGGCACCTCCGTCGCGTTCTTCGACGGCACCGGTGAGATCCACTCTCTCGATCCCGCCGAGCTCTCCGCTGATGCGCCGATCAAGACGGAGAAGACCCAGGCCAAGGAAGCCCATCACGGTGTCGCTGTCGTGCGCGCCGACGGTTCCATGATCCACACCGTCGGCAATGAGGACACCCGTACCGGTGTCGTCATCCGCGATGGCGAGGGCAAGGAGATCGCTGAGAACAGCGACTGCCCGGGCGTGCACGGTGAGGCTGCCGTCAAGGACGGTGTCATCACCGTCGGCTGTGAGAACGGCCTGCTCATCATCAAGGGCGATGAGATCTCCAAGGTCGACTCCCCTGATGAGCACGGCCGGATCGGCAACCAGCGCGGACACGAGGACTCCCCTGTGGTGCTCGGTGACTACAAGACCGATCCCGAGGCCGAGGTCGAGCGTCCCACGCGGGTGACCCTGACCAACACGACGAGCGGGAAGCTGAAACTCGTCGACCTGCCGGCGGCCTACTCGTCCCGCTCCCTCGGCCGCGGTGCCGAGGGTGAGGCGCTCGTCCACGGCACCGACGGAACTCTGCGCGTCATCGATCCGGAGTCCGGGAAGATCGACAAGGAGATCCCGGTGACCGGTGAATGGGAGGAGCCGAAGGACTGGCAGCAGCCGCAGCCGACCGTCCATGTCTCCGGTGAGAACGTGTACGTCACCGAGCCTGAGGCCAAGAAGCTGCACCTCGTCGACCTTGCTGATGGCACGGTCACCGGCAGCATCGACCTGCCTGAGGTTCCCGGTGAGATCGCCACCGCTTCCGGCGAGGTTCCGGCTGGTGCTTAGGAGCACGATCACGACCATGGTCATGAGGACGGCCACGACCACGATCATGACCACGACCATGATCATGAGAATGACGGTCACAAGCACTGAGCGCTGAGCGTTCAGCGCTGCCTGTCCGCAACCGCGGGCCCTATCCCCTGGGCCTGCGGCTGCGGACAGCTGCATTCAGCCACACGGCCCGAGGCGCGCGACGCGATCCTGTTTGGAGTGCTGGCAGACGATAGGCTTGAGCCGACCTCCCCGACCGACCCTGGGACGTGACATGTCTGAGCTCATCATCACCCGCACCGTTGCCGAGCTGCGTTCGGAGATGGCCGAACTCATCCGCGACCGCGACGCCACCTCCGTCGGGCTCATCCCGACGATGGGCGCGCTGCACGGAGGGCATGCCGCCCTCATGCAGGCGGCCAGTGCCGCTCACGAGGTGGTCGTCGCCTCGCTGTTCGTCAACCCGCTGCAGTTCGAGTCGCCGCTTGACCTTGAGCGCTATCCGCGGGATCTCGACGGGGACTGCCAGACGATGCAGGCCAACGGCGTCGACATCGTCTTCGCCCCCACGGTGGAGGAGATGTATCCCGGTTACCCGGATGCCCCGATGATCCGGGTGACCTCCGGCCGGATGGGCACGACATTGGAAGGGGCCTCACGACCGAGCCACTTCGACGGCGTCGCGACCGTTGTGGCCAAGCTGTTCAACATCTTCGATCCGCCGGGACCCGCCCGCCTGCACGCCTACTTCGGCGAGAAGGATGCTCAGCAGTTGATGATCGTCAAGCGGATGGTCGCCGATATGAACTTCCCGGTCACCATCGAGCCGGTCCCGACTCAGCGGACCGAGGCGGGTCTGGCGATGTCGAGTCGGAACCTGCTGCTCAGCTCCGAGCAGGAGGAGTCGGCACTGGCCCTGTCGAAGGCGCTGTTTGCGCTGCAGGAGCGCGCGCAGGCCGGCCGCGACTGGGATCTCGACGGGCTGCGCCAGCAGGTCCACAGCACCCCGGATGTCACGCTCGACTATCTCGAAGTCGTCGACCCGGCGACATTGGAGGCCACGACGGAACTTCCGGCGCTGGCACTCATTGCCGCCTATGTCGGCAGTGTGCGGCTGATCGACAATCTCATGCTCGAACCCGGAACTCTGCTCGGTGTCAATCGTCCCGTGGACTGAGTCCCTCA
>NZ_JALXPM010000011.1:0-61742 GCF_025147615.1 Brevibacterium luteolum
TGCCGAAGGAGTGCCTCAGCCGCGCGCTCGGCAGACGACGCTGCGGACCCGGTGACGACAGCGGACCTTTCGCGACTATCGTGGAACACAAGGAGCGGCGTATCCGCAGCGGCCACCCCGCAGCCGCCTGGCCCGCCTGGACTTCGCGCTCATGGCTGCAACGTCGCCAACCCGGCCCTGCGGGGACCCTCCGGCCAGATGCCGGACGCGAGCCGCGCCTCGGGAACGGACGAGAACGCCGCACAGCAGAACGGAGACCACATATGAGCCAGGACACTACGCGCGACGACGCCTTCCTCGCCGACTGGGACGTCCACACCACCTTCGGCGCGGTGCCCGGCACCCACGGAGTCGACCGGCAGGCAGCCACCGAGCCCGATGGCCAGCAGCGCCGCTGGTTCGCCAGTCTCATGCAGAAGCACGGGATGACGGTGCTCCGCGATGAGATCGGCAACCAGTTCGGGCTGCTCGAACTCGTTCCAGGTGCGCCCTATGTGCTCACCGGCTCGCACATGGACTCGCAGCCGACCGCCGGCCGCTTCGACGGAGCCTACGGCGTCATGGCCTCAGCGCATGCGGCGTTCCGGCTCGGCGAGCACTTCGCCGCCAATCCCGGGGAGGCGGCCTGCAACATCGCCGTTGTCAATTGGTTCAACGAGGAGGGCAGCCGGTTCAAGCCCTCGATGATGGGCTCAGGCGTGTTCACTGGCAAGCTCGGGCTCGACGAGGCGCTTGAGACTCGTGACAAGCAGGGAGTGACTGTTCGCGAGGCCCTCGATGCGATCGGCGAGCGCGGCGATGGACCAGTTGAACTCGACCTGGCCGCCTATGCCGAGATCCACGTCGAACAGGGCCGCAGCATGGACGAGGACGGCGTGACGATCGGCCTTGTCTCCGCGACGTGGGCCGCGCATAAGTACGAGCTGCGCATCCGCGGCGAGCAGGCGCACTCCGGCTCGGCGCTCATGGCCGATCGGCGCGATGCGCTGCTCGGGGCGGCCAAGCTCATCGTCGCCGCACGCGAGCTCGTCGACGACTACAACGAGGGTGCGCTGCACACCGCCGTCGGTGAGATCACCGTCTACCCGAACTCCCCGGTCGTCGTCGCCAGCGAGGCCCGCATCCTGCTCGACCTGCGCTCACCGAGCATGGAGGTCATCGACAGTGCGGCGAAGAAGCTGCAGGCGACCATGGCCGAGGTGGAGGAGAGCGTCGGTGTCGAGATCGACATCGTCCACGAGCACGCCTGGGACCAGAACCCGTACCAGCCGCAGGGCACTGCTCTCGCGCGTTCCGTCGCCGAGGCGCTGGGGCTGTCCCACGGCGAGGTGCTCACCGTCGCTGGGCACGACTCGACGAATATGAAGGACCTCGTGCCGACGGTGATGCTGTTCGTGCCGAGCGTCGAGGGGATCTCGCACAATCTCAACGAGTTCACCAAGGACGAGGATCTGCTCTCAGGCCTCGACCACCTCACCGAGGTGCTGCGCCGGATCGTGACCGACCCTGCGGTGGTGGCCGGGGCCTCAGGAGTCTGAGAGGTAGCCGGGGCCTCAACCGTCTGAGAGGTAGCCGGTCTCAGGGTCGATGTCGGCGAGGAAGTCACGGATCGCCTCGACATGGTCGTCGTCGGTCAGCTCGCTGGGCGGATAGGTCCCGCCTGCGAAGCCGTAGTCCGGGTTGGGTCCGGTGAGCCAGTCGTAGTAGTACTCTGTGCGACCTGTCTGCCGGATGCGGAACTGCTCGCCATCGACGGTGAGGCGGCGATCTTTCGCTGATGGCCTAGGCACGGCGGTGCACCTCCTGCAACTGATAGTCGGGCGCCTCGGTGCCATCGTAACGGGCCTTGAGCTGCAGCGACAGGTACAGCGAGTTGTGCCGGGGCTGATGCAGGTTTGCACCGTGGAACCACAGTTGCTCCTGCTCAGTCGGCCTCCACATGTCCTTCTCCTCACCCTGCCACGGGCCTGGGTTCTTGGTGATTTCCGGGCTCACCGCCGGACGGGCTGCCCAGGGGATGCACGAAGGCCCCCGCATGATATGCGAGGGCCTTCGTGACTGTGGCTCCGACCGGCGTCGATCCGGTGACCTTTCGATTTTCAGTCGAACGCTCTACCAACTGAGCTACAGAGCCAGATCCGCTGACAGCGAGTGCAGCTCGCCTGTCTGCTGATAGAACAAAGGCTCTTCTGAAACAGAAGAGCCGAATGCTCCGCGACCCTGACGGGACTCGAACCCGCGACCTCCGCCGTGACAGGGCGGCGCGCTAACCAACTGCGCCACAGGGCCATATTCATTTGTGTGCCGGATGGGGCGAACTCCATCCTACACGTACCCCCAACGGGATTCGAACCCGTGTCGCCGCCGTGAAAGGGCGGTGTCCTAGGCCACTAGACGATGGGGGCCTCCCGCATCAGTCTCCCGATGAGGCTGTCAGCTCCGGTTGCCCGGCGCATGAACCTCCGATAGCTTAGCGCACCGCTTGGTGGATTTGCAAAACGGGTCGGCGGGCTTTCCCTGTGACCTCGCTCACCGCGCCCGAGGTGGTCCGCGCCCCCGTGCTCACTCCGCCTGCCAGTCGGCTCGCCTCAGTGGACTGAGGTGCCTCAGTAGACTGAGGCCATGACATGCGGTCACCCTGATCATGCGGGTCCCGGCGAGCACGAGCCGCTCGAGCCGATCGACGATGCGACCTTCGAGGCGCTGTACGCGATCTTCGACGACCTCGTCGACGAGGTGATGGTCGAGCTGCCGGAAGGTGTGCTCGACTACATGGACAATGTCGTCCTCTTCGCCGAGGACGAGCCCCCGCCGGAGGAGCCGGACATCCTCGGTGTCTACGACGGCATCCCGCTGACCGAGCGCGGCGACCCGTGGGCTTTTGTGCCCCCAGACGTCATCTTCCTCTACCGCATCAACCTCATCGAGTTCTCCCGCACAGCCGAACGGCTGCGGGAGGAGATCCTCACCACGATCGTCCACGAGATCGCCCACCATCACGGCATTGATGACCAACGCCTCCACGAACTCGGCTGGGGCTGACAAAAACGCTTCTGGATCCGCCCGTCATCTCCTGCCGGATTGTCGAGCACGGACAAAAAATTGGTCATCGGACTGATCGGTCATTTAAAGTAGCAGTCGTCCACCCGTCCGATCAGCACCTACACACCGGCCCGCCGAACCGTCAGGTCCCCGACTGACCCGGCAGGCAGGAGGCAGCGAACACCCATGTCGATTGCAGCTCGATCACACGCCGCGGCTACCCCCGCCCTGCGCGTGCTCAACCTCGCCGGCATCGATTACTCGGTTCATGAGTTCGACCACGATCCGGCCCGCCGCCGCTACGGCACCGAAGCCTCAGAGAAGCTCGGCGTCGAATCCGGCAGAATCCTCAAAACGCTCATGATCCACGTCGATCAGGAACCAGTCGTCGCACTTGTGCCCGTCTCCGGACAGCTTGATCTCAAGGCGATCGCCGGCGTGTGCGGCGGCAAGAAAGCTCAGCTGACCGGCATCGCCGAAACCGAGCGCCGCACCGGCTACATGATCGGCGGCGTCAGCCCCTTCGGCCAGCGCAACTCCTCGCCGGTGGTCATGGATCTTTCCGCTCAGGACTTCTCCACCGTCTACGTCTCAGCCGGCCGCCGCGGCTTGGAGATCGAACTGCGTCCCGATGACCTCGTCATGCTCACCAATGCACAGGTCGCCCGTATCGCCAGCCTCGACTGACGACGCACCGATCCCAGCCGAACACCGGTCCCAGACGGGCACTGATCCCCACCGGCATTGCTCCCAGCCGAGCACCGACCAGCCGGCGCAGTGACACCAACCGATCCGGCACTGCAGCCGGCCTAGCGATAGACCGGATCCCCCACCTCGGGAGCGGCGAGTCCTGCCGAGACGTCAGCGAGCATCGCTGCACACGCTTCCACCTCGTCAGCTGGCACCGCGAAGACATGCCGCACGCTGGCACTGTAGTCGCTGTCGATGACCTCCCATCCGGCCTGCTGGGCCTGCCGCTGGGCGGCAGCCGCCGTGGCATAGTTCAACTCAACCGTCACCGGGGTCAGCAGCGTACGGGTCACCACCTGCGCGTCCTCGAGTGCCGCGGAGACCGCCCCGCCGTAGGCGCGCACGAGCCCGCCGGCGCCCAGCAGCGTGCCGCCGAAGTACCGGGTCACCACCGCCACCACATACGTCAGCTCATGGCCGGTGAGCACCTCCAGGATCGGGGCACCGGCCGTACCGGCCGGCTCGCCGTCGTCGTTGAAGCGCTGTGTGCGCCCATCGGCATCGAGGATGAAGGCCGTGCAGTGATGGCGAGCCTTCGGATGCGCAGCCCGCTGCTCCTCAATGACCGCACGGGCGGCCTCCTCGGTCTCGACTGGAACGACGCGGGCGATGAAGCGCGAGCGCTTGATCTCGATCTCGGCATGCGCCTCCCGACGCAGTGTCTGATAGCCCATGGGTGCCACTGTAGCCGCCAGCGACTCACGCGCTGGGAAGACGCTGGAGTGCCGGCCGGTTCACCGGTGCGTCCACTGCCCGCCGCGCATCGTCGCCTGCACGTCCAGCTCGGTCACCGCCTCAGGTGCGGTGGTGAGCGGGTCGCCGGTGAGGATGACGATATCGGCCAGCGCCCCGCGGACCAGCTGGCCGGCCTGGCTGGCATGTGCGCCGGTCATGCCCATCGCGGCAGCCGCGTCCGAGGTGTAGGCCGCCAGCGCCTCGGAGGCGGACAGACGCTCGTGACCGGGTCCCGACAGGCGGCCGGAGCGGGTCAGGCGAGTCATGAACAGCTGCATGCCGCGCAGCACATTGCCCTCCGCGCACGGCCGATCCGAGCTGCCGGCCAGCATCACCCCGGCGTCGAGGAACGAGCGGCCGCGGTAGAGCAGGTGGGCGCGTTCGGTCCCGATCGCTGCGAGCATCCCGTCACCGATGTTGTCGAAGAACGCCGCCTGCGGGGTCACCGCGATCCCGTATTCGGCAAGCACCGACAGCTGCTCGGTGCGGATCATACCGGCGTGTTCGATCCGGTTGGGAAACGCCGGCTTCCCGCATTCATCGACGGCTGCGGTGATGTTGGCGATCGCCTCATCGACCGCCCGGTCGCCGATCGCGTGGACGGCCAGCGACCAACCCGACCGGTAGGCCGCCAGCGTCTGGGCGCGCAGCACCTCGGGGTCCTCCTGCAGGTACCCGGCATCGGACTGGCCGACATAGGGGTCATTCAGCGCCGCCGTCCGGCCTGACAGCGCCCCGTCCATAAAGATCTTGACCGGGCCGAGGCGGATCTCGTCATCGCCGAACCCGGTCACCATCCCTAAGTCGAGGCCGAGCTCCGGACTGTCGGCGGCATGTCCGCTGACAGCATGGAGGGCATCGATGACGGGCATGAGCTGGGCGCGGGCGCGCAGCAGCCCCGCCTGGCGGGCCTGCTGATAGGCGAAGACCTCTAAGGGGGAGTGGCCGATCCAGCCGGCGGCGATCCCAGCCTCACCGAAGCTCGTGATCCCCTCCTTCGCGTAGTGGGCGGTGGCCAGGTCGAGGGCGTGGACGATCGTCTCAACCGAATACGGCCGGATGAGATCCTGCACCTGCGTCTGCGCGGTCTCCTCGACCAGTCCGGTCGGGCGGCCGGATGCGTCACGGACGACCTTGCCGCCGGGCGGATCCGTGTAGCCGGGTTCGAGCATTCCGGCAGCACGCAGGGCGGCGGTGTTGACGATCGCCGAATGGCCGCTGACCTGCCGCATGAACAGCGGCCGGCCACCGGTGATCCGGTCGAGCACCGCGATGTCCGGATAGCTGCCGGCATAGTCGTGGTGGGAGTACCCGGTCGCCTGAACCCACTCACCGTCAGGCAGCTGCGCTGCTGCGGCGGCCAGGCGGTCGTAGACCTCGTCGAGCCCGCCGGGGCAGTTCTCGACATCGACACTGGCAAGCGTCAGCCCGAACCACGTCGTGTGACAGTGCGCGTCGATGAACCCGGGAACCACCGTCGGCACACCCGCGCCGTCATCACCGTCTGCGCCGCTGCTGCCTCGACCGCCTCCACGGACGCCACCACCTGCGCTGCCGGTCAGCTCGGCGGCATCGACGACCTCGCCGGCCGAGGCGTACGAGCCCTCCAGCTCATCATCGAAGGCGACGATCCGGCCACCGGCGATCCCCACCGCCTCGGGCGCGGGCGGGGCATCACCGGGCTGCCCGCCAGCCCGGTCAGCTGCCATCGTGTGGATGCGGGCGTTGCGGATGATCGTGTCGAGTCGCATCTCGGATCTCCTTCTGAGCTTCTCAGCTGCGGGTGAAGCGGATCGCCGGGTCAGTGCGCACATGCACGAGCGCCGGCCCGGGATGGGCGAGTGCGGCCTCGAAGGCGGCGCCGAAGTCCGCGGTGCGGGTGACGCTGAATCCGGCCCCGCCGAAGGCGTTGGCGTAGGCGGCGAAGTCCGGGTTCTTCAGCCCAGTGCCCTCCGGCCGGCCGGGATAGTCGCGCTCCTGGTGGCCGACGATCGTGCCGTAGACGCTGTTGTCGTTGATGATGACGGTGATATTCAGGTTATGGGCGACCGCGGTGGCGAACTCCTGGCCGTTCATGAGGAAGCAGCCGTCGCCGGCGACGGCGAGCACCGGGCGGTCCGGGCACACGAGCGCAGCCGCCACCGCCGCCGGCATCCCGAAGCCCATCGCCCCGTTGCGCGGGCCGAGCACTGACGGGAAGCTGTGCACCGGCAGGTAGCGCGAGGCCCAGCCGGAGTAGTTGCCCGCCCCATACGTGATGATCGCATCATCCGGCAGCAGGCGGCGCACCTCGCCGAAGGCGGTATCCATATCAACATAGGCCGGGTCCTCATCACCAGTCGGTGCTGGGATCTCGCGCCACTGCTGGAACCGCTGCCGGGTCTCGGTGACCCAGTCGGGCAGGTTCGTCTCCGTTCCCGAGGCGGTGGTCGCCTCGGTGCCGGTCGTTGCGTCAGTGCTGGTGGTTGCGTCGGTGCTCGTGAGTGCTTGGGCGAAGCCGCGGGTGGTCGCGATGATCTGCTCATTGACCGGCCCGAAGTGCGCATGCAGATCCGGATCAGGGCTGATGACGATCGTGTGCTCAGGGCTGCAGCCGATCGAGTACGAGTTAGTCGAGACATCGGTGCGCTGGCAGCCGAGGTAGACGTGCAGGTCGGCCTCGTCGAAGGCCTTGCGGGTCAGGGGTGCCGAGCCGAAGCCGAGCGCACCGAGGTAGTGCGGTTCATCATGGTCGATGCCGTCATAGGCGCGGAAGTCGGCGATGATGCCCATCCCGAGCCCGGCCGCCCAATCGGCGACGGTGCGGGAGGACTGCTCATCCCAGCGTTCGCCGCCGACGATGAGCACCGGGCGGCGGGCTTTGGCGACCGCCTCGGCCACCGAGGCGATCTGTGCGGCGATAGGCACCACCTCGGGAACGGGACGCGGGGTGACGGTGGCCGCCTGGGTGGTGATGAGCTGCGGGTCCTCGGGCAGGCCGACGATGACCGGGCCGGGCCGGCCGGAGGCGGCGGTGTGCATCGCATCGGCGACGATGGCAGCGGCGCTGTCCGGGTCGTCGAGGATGAGGGCCTTCTTCACGGTCGTTCCGAACCAGCCGGCCAGATCGAACTCCTGGAAGGCTTCGCGGCCGCGGTGGTCGGTGGGGATGAGGCCGGCGAAGATGACGAGTGGGGTGGCGTCCTGGTAGGCGGTGTGCGCAGCGATCATGACATTGGCCGCGCCCGGCCCGCGGGTGACCATTGCGATGCCCGGCCGGCCGGTCATCCGGCCCTCGGCCAGCGCCATGAACCCAGCGCCTGCCTCCTGCCGGCAGGTGATCGTGCGGATGGCCGAATCGTGCAGGCCGTCGAGCACGTTGAGGTAGGACTCGCCGGGCACGCAGTAAATGCGCTCGACGCCCTCGGTTTCGAGCTGGGCGACGATGAGGTGCCCAGCCGAACGGGAGGCAGGGGTATCGGAGCCGGCGGCGGAGTCCTGTGCGGAGGCGGCAGGGGAGGAGTCAGCAGTGGAGGTGATGCGCGTCATAGCAACACTCAATCACAGATTCCCACCCGCGTGCAGGCGGGCGGCGCGGTGCTCAACGCAAACCAGTGGCGGTCGTCAACCCAGGTATCGGACATTCGGAGATCGCAGCGTCGAGGTTCGAGTGCTCGGCGACGTAGGCGTACGCATCTGGGTCGATCAACTCGAACAGTGTCTTGACCTCGACCAGACGATCTCCCAAACCAGTGCGAGTCGAGAATACGGGCTCATTGTGCGCTAGTCTGTTGCGGAATTTCACCACGCGAGCGACGAGGTCGTGCACCCTCGCTCGTTTGGTGCCCTTGGGAAACGCTCGGTGCAGCATCGGATTCCACAGCGTCGGCGTTCGCTCACCTAGGGTCAGGCTTGACCAGAACCCGAACGTTAGAGCGGCCACGACCTCCGCATGCGTTGGTGCAGAGCTCAGGCCCCGCTTGGCGTCAGTGATCCGCGCCTGGCTTGCAATATTGCGGCGGCGCTGCTGAGCGCGAGCACGCTGAACGCCCTGTTCCAGGTGGAACAGCGACGATTGCGGGTCAACGGTCCAGTCCGGAAATCTCCGCGTGAGTTCGCGGTCGTAGGCGTTGCGCAACGCGACTTCAAGATGTCCTACATCAACGATTCCGGCGGCTGCGACTTGCGAGTTCCATAGGTATGTCTCCATCGCCAAACAGTGGTCTCCACCTGCTACGTCGAGGTAGCGGCGGTACCGTGGCTCGCTTAGCCACCGTGCCGCTTGCGCGGCATCGAGCAAGGGCGCGTTATTGGCCGTATCTGCTATTCTAGAAGCATCGCCCCGCGGCAACCGCCCTCTGTCTGGCTTCGGTCAGTTAGGCACCGCGGGGCTTTGTTCTGCCAGCTCTCACACGTGCTGGAGGACTTCGACAACCCGGGACCGCTCGAACACGACCGGCATATCCGGGCTGAACGTGTAGCCGAACTCGGCGGCTTCGGCGGTGAAGAACCGCCGGTGCTCGGCCTGCCACGAATCAAGGTCGTCGTCTTCGCCCTTGAGCTGGACGAGGTCGAAGGTCAGCTCGTCGAAGGGGATCACCTGCACATCGGTGATCTCGACGATGCAGCCCGGGGTTCCGGCCCAATCGGTGATGATGCTCCGCTGGCCCGGCTCCGGCAGCGGTTCGTCTTCGATCTCGTAGGCGCGCAGACTGCTCGACGTCGCCGTCTTGCGACCGTCGAGCACGAGAGCCAGCAGCGTGTTCGCCTCGTCTTCGGTCATCCCGAAGTGCCAGGACTGAAGTTCTTCTGACATCGGTGCGTCTCCTCTCCACGCGCCGAGGCGGGGGCTGCCGGAAGGCGACCCCGGCCTCGGGAGCGGCAGTACTCAGCGCAGGTAACCGGGGATGTCCTCGGAGACCCGCGGGGCGATGAGCGAGCAGATGCCGGTGATCGCGGCGATGACGGCAAGCATCGCCGGGGCCGGCCACCAGGCGTTGTCGGTCGCGGCGAGGAACATCGTGGCGAGCATCGGCACGAAACCTGAGACCATCGCTGAGAGGTTCGCTGAGATCGCCACACCGGACAAGCGGTGCGAGGGCGGGAACAGTGCGGTGGTCAGCGCACCGTTGACGGCGTATGGGATCGACAGGCAGGCCACGCCGATGGTGACGCCGAGGATCACGAGCACGGGGACGGTCGATTCGATCATGAGGAAGATCGGGAAGGCGATGACAATCGTCGCGACACTGCCGATGACCGCCACGCGGGAGACACCGAGGCGCTCGGCCAGGCGGCCGAAGTAGATGAGCACGACGATCTCGATGGCAGCGGCAGCCAGGGTTGCGCCGAGCATGAGCGGCTTGGTCATGCCGAGCACGCCGGTGCCGTAGGAGACAACAAAGGTGGTGACGAGGAAGAACCCGCCGACGCCGAGGAAGTTCGCGCCCATCCCGACGAGCACCTGCGGGAACGACTTGCGGAACAGTTCGAGGACCGGGGCGGACTCCTTCTCACCGGCCTCTTCGAGCTCGCGGAAGATCGGGGATTCCTCCAGCTGCTTGCGGATGTAGACGGCGACGAGCAGCAGCGGGATCGCGGCGAGGAACGGGATCCGCCAGCCCCAGGCGTCGAAGGCCTGGGAGGGCACGATGACCGCCATGAGGAAGAACCCACCGGAGGACATGAGCGTGCCGATCGGGGAGCCTATCTGCGGGAACACGGCGTAGCGGGCGCGCTTGGCCGGCGGGGCGTTCTCGACGGCGACGGTGACCGCGCCACCCCATTCGCCGCCGACGGCCAGACCCTGGACGATGCGCAAAGCGACGAGCGCGATCGGCGCCCAGATGCCGATCTGGAAGTACGTCGGCAGCAGGCCGATGAGTCCGGTGGCCACACCGATGCCGATGATCGTGATCATGAGGACGGCCTTGCGGCCAATTCGGTCGCCGAGGTGGCCGAAGACGAAAGCGCCGATCGGGCGAGCGACGAAGCCGACACCCATGGTGGCGAACGACTGGATGGTGGCCATCGCCGGGTCCTCGGAGTGGAAGTACTGGACGTTGAAGACGATGGCTGCCGCAGTGGTGAAGAGGAAGAAGTCGTACCACTCCATCGCCGTGCCGACGAGCGCGGCGGTCGCGGCCTTGCGCGCGGTGGTCTCATCGACCTCGATGTACGGGGCGCGCGCTGAGGCGGCCTCGGACGGGCCGGCCTGATCTGACATTGGATCTCCTGAAGCGAAAGTGACTGCGACTGGCCGCCAGGCGCGCTGGGGAGCGCCGTGAGCACAGGCGTATCCCCGAACCACGTTACTCTCTCTGCCCGGCTCATGTGTGGGCTGATGCACAAACGTGACATCCGAACCGCAATGCTGTGCGGATGTACTGTGCGGCTGCACTGCGCGTGGTCATCCCAGCTCCACTCAGCGTCAGATGCCCGCACCTGCTAGCGTGGCAGGTACTCGGCAGTGACGCCGGCCGGCTCCTCAGCTCCGGTTTCGCTTACCGAGCACCCGCCCCTCACATCCCCAACCGGAGCCCCTCATGATCACCGACGGATTCCTCTTCCTCAGCCTGCTCATCACCATCTCGGCCGTCCTCGTCTACCTGGAGAAGCGCCGCGGGGTGCGTGTCTTCAGATTCGTGCCCGGCTTCGTGTTCCTCTACCTCATCGCCGCGCTGCTCAACACCATCGGCGTCTTCGGCGAATCCGACTCGATCACCGACGTCGGCGGTGGGGTCAAGGACGCGCTCCTGCCGGCGATGATCATGCTCCTGCTCTTCCAGTGCGACATCCGCCAGATCATCAAGCTCGGCCCCAAGCTGCTGCTGACCTACGCGGCCTCGGCCCTGTCGATCCTGCTCGGCTTCGTGCTGACATTCCTCGTCTTCCGCGGCCTGCTCGACCCCGAGGCGTGGAAGGGCCTGTCCGCGCTCGCCGCCTCGTGGACGGGCGGGTCGGCCAACATGGTCGCCGTTCAGGGGATCCTCGATGCTCCGGAGAACGTCTTCGGCCACGTGCTCATCGTCGACACGATCATCTACTCCGCGTGGCTGCTCGTGATGTTCTCCTCGGTCACCGTCTCCGACCGCTTCAACGCCTGGACCAAAGCCGACACATCCTATCTCGACGTCCATTCCTCCGCCGCAGCGACTGCCGTCACCGGCGCGCCCGCTGCCACCCGTTCGACCGGTGCGCCCGCTGCCACCGGTGCGCCCGCTGCCACCGGCGCCGAGGCGGGGGAGACTCTCGACCTCGTCTCTCTGTTCCGGGTGCTCGCCCTGGGCCTGTTCGCCTCAGCTGCTGCGACATGGATCGGCGGACTGCTGCCGGAGATCGGCGTCGTCGTGACCTCGACGACGTGGACGATCCTCATCGTGTCCGTCCTCGGCCTCATCATCGGCTCGACCCGCTGGGGCAAGATGCCCGGGTCTTCGGAAGTCGCCCAGATCATGCTCTACATCATCATCGGCGTCATCGCCGCAGGATCGGACTTCACCTCGCTCGTCGAGGCGCCGCTGTACCTGCTCGCCGGCGTCATGGTGGTGCTGATCCACCTCGTGCTCATGGTGCTGTACGCCAAGGCGACGAAGACCGAGCTGTTCAGCATCGCCGTGGCTTCGACGGCCAACATCGGGGGAGTGGCCTCAGCACCGGTCGTCGCGAGCGCCTTCAACCGGCAGCTCGTCCCGGTCGGTGTGCTCTTCGCACTCATCGGCGCCTTTGCAGGCACCTTCCTCGGTCTGGCCGTCGGTCAGGTGCTCGCTGCGTTCGCCTGATCGCTGGGATTGGCCGGCGGGCGCTGCCGGGGCCTCCGCGAATACTGGTCACACTTTGACCCTTTGAAGCACTAAACGGGGCCAAAGTCTGACCAGAGAATCCCCTGCGCGCCCCTGACCGCGCAAAGTTTGTAGAGCTGTTCATATTCTGAGGGCCGGATCATATGAATAGTTCTACAAACTTTCTCCCGGAGGCTTCCGGCAGACGACGAGCCAGCCTCGGCCCGGGGCATAGGGCAGATCGCGGACGTCGATTTCAGCCGCGCTGGTCCTCCGGGATCCGCGCGGCATCGGCGACCTCGCCGAACCACTCGTCGACGAGCTCGTCATACGACCCGTCCTCATACATCTCACCGAGCATCGCGTTGAACTCCCCGGCCAGCTTGTCGTTGCCCTTGACGACCGCAGCACCGAGCTGCTCATTGGTGTCGTAGCTTTCGACGAGCTCCAGGTTGTCATCAGTCTGCACCGCGGAGTAGATCATCGACACGTTCGAGACCATCGCGTTGACCTGCCCGGAACTGATCGCCTGGATCATGATCGTGTTGTCCTCGAACTGCACGGTCTCCGCGCCCTGCTCCTGGGCGTACTTCTCACCGGTCGTCGCCTGCTTGACGCCGACCTCCTTGCCCTTGAGCTCGGAGATCGACTTGATACCGGAGTCCTTGCGCACCATGAGCGCGAGGTTGTCGAGCAGGTAGGCGTCGGTGAAGTCCATCTTTGTCGCCCGGTCATCGGTGATCGTCATGCCCGCCAGCGAGATATCGCACTGCTGCGTATCGAGCACCGAGGCCGACTCGATCGCCTCGAAACCGGTGTCGACGAGCTCGTACTCCAGGTCGAGCCGCTCGGCGAGCTTCTTCGCCAGGTCGATGTCGAAGCCCACCGATTCCCCGTCGCGGGTGAACTCGAAGGGCTCGTACGGCAGCGTCGAGCACATGATGAGCTTGCCCTCCTGGGCCAGCTGGTACTCGTTGCCGCCGTCGGCCTCGCCGGATCCGCCCCCGCCGCAGGCAGAGAGCAGCAGGACACCGGCGGCAGCCAGTGCGGTCAGGGAGGTGAGGTGCCGTGTGCGTGTCATGTCGTCTCCTGTGCTGGTGAGCCTTCCGCTCGGGCCCGTTCCCGAGGCGGTCGCCCCGTTCCCGAGGCGGTCGCCCCGTTCCCGAGGCGGTTCTGGCCTAGTCCTCGTCGAGTCCGCCGGGGTGCAGGACGCGGGCGAGGAAGGACTTGGTGCGCTCGTGCTGGGGGTTGCCGATCACCTCGGCGGCCGGCCCCTCTTCGACGACGACGCCGCCGTCCATGAACACGACCTTGTCAGCGACCTCGCGGGCGAAGTGCATCTCGTGGGTCACGACGATCATCGTCATGCCCTCATCGGCGAGGTTGCGCATGACGTCGAGGACGTCGCCGACCGTCTCGGGGTCGAGCGCAGAGGTCGGCTCGTCGAAGAGCATGAGCGAGGGCTCCATCGACAGGGCACGCGCGATCGCCACGCGCTGCTGCTGGCCGCCGGAGAGCTGGTCGGGGTACCGGTCGGCCAGGTGGCCGAGGCCCACCTTCTCCAGACTCGCCCGCGAGACCTCGTTGGCGGCTGACTGGGAGCGCCCCAGGACCTTGCGCTGGGCGATCGAGCAGTTCTCGATCGCGGTCATGTGGGGGAACAGGTTGAAGGCCTGGAACACCATGCCGACGTGCCGGCGCATGACGTCGAGGTCGATGTCGGGGTCGGTGGCGATGAACCCGCCGACGTCGATCAGCCCGGAGTTCGCGGTCTCGAGCACGTTGATGCAGCGCAGCAGCGTCGACTTGCCCGAACCGCTCGGGCCGACGAGGCAGACGACCTCGCCGGGGGCGACGGTGAGGCTGATGCCCTTGAGCACCTCGACATCGCCGTAGGACTTGTGCAGGTCGTTGATCGTCACACCCGAGCGGGCGGCCTGCTCGGCGGTGGCGGCTTCGGCGGCTGCGCGGGCATCAGCGGCGGAGTGGGATCCGGTGCCGCCTGCCGCGGCATTCGCTTCGTTGTTGAACACAGGTGGCACCTACTTCTTGATCTTGGCGGTACGGGACTCGAACTTCCGGGCCAGGATGCCCAGCGGCACGGTGATGACGAGGTAGCAGGCACCGGCGACCACGAGCGGGGTTAGGCCCGCATCGGGGGCGGTGATCGCCTCACGGCCGAACTTCGTCAGCTCGTACTGGCTGGCGGCCAGACCCAGCAGGTAGATGAGCGAGGAGTCCTTCGTCATGAGGATGATCTCGTTCGTCAGCGGCGGCAGGATGATGCGGAAGGCCTGCGGGATGATGATCGTGATCATCGCCCGCGAATGCGTCATGCCCAGCGACCGGGCCGCCTCGTACTGGCCCTTCGGCACAGCCTGCAGGCCAGCACGCAGGGTCTCGGCGATGTAGGCAGAGGACACGATGCCGAGTGCCAGCATGACGGTGAGGTACGTGTCCATCCGCATGCCGAAGGCGTACGGGATGCCGTAGCCCAGCGCGATGAACACAAGCAGGGCCGGCACCCCGCGGAAGAACTCGATGTACAGGGTCGAGATCCACCGGTAGGGTCCGACGGAGGAGATCTTCATGAGCGCGAGCAGAACGCCCAGCGCCAGCCCGAGCACGAAGCCCAGAGCGGTGTAGATGAGGGTATTCTTCAGCGCGATCGTGATGATGCCGGGGAACTGGTCGGCCATGACCTGCGGGTTGAAGAACTTCCCGAAGATCGTGCCCCAGTCGGCGAGGAAGGCCGCGACGAGGATCGCGAGGACGAGGATCGCGTACTGGATGCCGCGGGACATGCGGGCCCGCTGGCGCATGGTCATTGCCACCGTATAGCTCCTAGTGGGGTGGGTGGAGTCGTGCTGCTGGCCCGGCTGCGGTTCGCGCCGCCGGCTGGCCGTTCGCTCAGGCGCCAACCCTGCCGCGCCCGAGGCGCGCCGGCGTCAGTGCGTCGGCACGCCGCGGGCGCAGGGCAACTGGATCAGGATCCGCGCTGGTCCTCCGGGACCTTCGCGGCATCGGCGACCTCGCCGAACCATTCTTCGACGAGCTTGTCGTACGAGCCGTCTTCGAACATCTCGCCGAGCATCGTGTTGAACTCATCGGCGAGTTCGGTGTTGCCCTTCTTGAAGCCGGCGCCGAGTGCCTCGTCGGTGTCGTAGTCCTCGGCGAGCTCGAGCTTGTCGCTGGCCTGGGTGGCGGCGTAGATCGTCGAGAGGTTCGCCACCGCAGCGTCGATCTGGCCGGAGGTGATCGCCTGGGTCAGCAGGCCGGAGTCCTCGAACTGCACGACCTTGGCTCCGGCGTCCTTGGCGTATGACTCTCCGGTCGTCGCCTGCTGAGCCCCGACCTCTTTGTCCTTGAGCTCGTCAAGGGACTTGATGCCGGAGTCCTTGGTGACCATGAGGCCGAGGTTGTCGAGCAGGTACTTGTGGGAGAAGTCGAACTTCGTCGCCCGCTCTTCGGTGATCGACATGCCCGACAGCGCCAGGTCGCACTGTGCGGTGTCGAGAGCGGAGCCTGATTCGATGGCTTCGAAGCCGGTGGTGACGACGTCGAGTTCGAGGTCGAGTCGCTCGGAGAGCTTCTTGCCCAGGTCGATGTCGAAGCCGACGGTCTCGTTGTTCTCGTCGGTGAACTCGAACGGCTCATAGGGGATGTCGGAGCACAGGGTCAGCTTGCCTCCGGAGACAGGCTGGAAGCCTTCGGCGCCGTTGCCGTCGTCTCCGCCTCCGCCGCAGGCGGACAGGACAAGGACAGATGCCGCCGTCAGGGCAGCAATGCTCAAGGATCGCTTCACGGAATTCCTCCTGGTTGCGGTGCGGTGAGGTTGTCACCGGGTGGTGCGAACCCGGCGCCGGTGCTCCGGCGCCCACCGAAAGTGCGGTGTGCGGTTGAGCTTATCGTGAAGCATGTCACAAGTCATAGGCGGCTGTGCGGCACTGGTGATTGTGTCCAAATCGTGTCCGCTCCTCCCGGTGCCCGAGGCGGGATTCAGACGGGGCCGGTCACCGGTGCCGAGGCGGTGGATGGCCCCGCTCCCGAGGCGGTGGATGGCCCCGCTCCCGAGGCGGTGGTCCCGGTGGTCTCGACTGCCTCCGTGGCGATCGCCGCCAGTGTCCGCTCAGCCAGAGCTGCAGCCCGCGGGCCGGTCATGAACTGCGGCTCGGTCGCCCGGGAGATGGCGATGCCGTCGAAGGTCGCCAGCGCCCACCCGGCTGCCGCTTCAGGATCGGGGTGCTGCGGGTGGGCTGCTGTGATGAGTTCGCTCATCTGCTTCCGCAGCTGGGTCCATGTGCGGGTGTGGATCTGGGCGAGTGAGGGGGTGACACGGGACAGGGCGACGAAGTCGAGCCAGATGCCGGCGGCAGCGAGGTCGTCCTCGCTGATCGAGCAGAGCATGAAGGACAGGTGGCGCAGCACTGAGGCGGCCTGCCCTGCCGCTTCGGCGGGAGTGCCGGCCGGTTCCAAGGTGCTGAGGTAGTCCTCGATGTCGGCGGTGACAGCATCCGAGGTCGCCGCCATCGCTGCAGTCAGCATCGCGGCCTTGCTGGGGAAGTGGTGCTGGACCGCGCCGATCGACACCCCGGCCTGACTGGCGACCGTGCGGACGGTGGCCTTCTCGATTCCGCCTGCAGCGATGACGGTGACGATCGCCTCGACGATGTGGTCTCTGCTGGTGCTCATGGATCCTTCTCTGTCGGCGGTCACGGTGCTTGCGCACCGGGAATACAAGCGTATTGCACACCTGACCATACGACTGTATTGTTTCGGCTATGAAGACCTCACCCACCCGCGGGGCAGCGGCTCCCGCCGTTCGTGACGACCGGCCAGCCAGTCCCGCTGATGCCTCCGCTCGTGACGTCGCATCTGCCCCTGGCTGCCGACGCATCGCCGGACTCGACATCGCCCGCGGTGCCGCCGTGCTCGGCACGCTCGGCACCAATATCTGGCTCTTCACCCACCCCGCCGGCCTGCTGGGCTCCCTCCTCGATCCACTCGCCGGGATTCCCGCAGGTGCTCAGACGCTGGCCTTCCAGGTGCTCAGCTCCCTGAGCAACGGCAAGTTCCTCTCCCTGCTCATGATGATGTTCGGCATCGGCGTGTTCCTGCAGTTCACCGCCTGGCGCAAGCGCAGCGGGCGCCGCGGCTGGCTGCGCACCTACGCCCCGCGCGCAGGACTGCTGTTCCTCGACGGGCTCATCAACTTCATCCTCATCGCCGAATTCGACGTGCTCATGGGCTATGCCGTCACCGGCTTCATCGTCGCCGGCATCATCGCCACCTCCCCACGCAGCGCACGCATCTGGGCCTGGGTGACCGGGGTCCTCCATGTGCTCGGCATCGGCCTGCTCAGCCTCCTGCTGCTCACCCAGCCGGGAAGCGCCAACGGAGGTGCCGGTTCCGAGCTCACCGGCTCGGCCGCCGACTGGCCGCTGTGGCACGGCGTCAACCCCTACCGCGAGGCCGGCTTCACCGAACTCGCCGTCTTCCGCCTCGACAACAGCCTCATCTTCCGCGCCGAACCGATCTTCACCCTCGCCATGGGCATCTGCCTCTTCCTCATCGGTGCCCGCCTGTTCGCAGGAGGCATCTTCACCCCAGGCGGCGCCCGGCTGCGCCGCCGCTGCCTGCTCATCGGCGCCGCTGCCGCACCTGTCGACCTGCTCTTGGGCATCATCGGCTCCCCGGCCGGGATCGTCGCGCAGCGCTACCTCACCGCCAGCCTCGTCGCCGTCGGTCTGCTCGCCCTCATCGCCCATGCCAGCCTGCACCGCTGGATCCCCCGGGTCATCGAGACCGCGTGCGCGGCCGCCGGGCGGATGTCGCTGAGCGTCTACGTCGGCCAGAACCTGCTCGCCGGCGCCCTGTTCTTCGGCTGGGGTCTCGACCTCGCCGGCCGGTTCCCCGATGCCCGCCTGGCGCTCACCATCACCGGTTTCGTTGCCGTGCTCGCAGCCGTCATTGCCTTCGCACTCGTCTGGCAGGCGATCGCCGCCCGCCGCGGCGTGCGCGGACCGGCCGCCCGCGGCCCCCTCGAATGGCTCACCCACCTGGCACTTCAGAAGCTCACCTGACTACCCAGCCACCGCCTCGGCGCCGGCGCGAACCGAACCGCGCAGCGGCCCCTGTCCACACCCCCTCCCCTCGCGCTCATTGTTGAACAATTGCTAGAGTGTGTCGCGTCACAGGGCAGCCACCGCACCGGTGCCGCCCGCGCCCACCCGAGCGAGGAAGCACGATGAGCAGCCACACCCCGGACCCCACGCCCGATCACACCGGCGCCCACACAGCCCAGCCAGGCGACACCGCCCCGGCAAACGGCACCCAGGCCGATGCGAAGAAGGCGGTGACGATCGGGGCGACCGGTCGCACCGCGATCTTCGGGGCCATGTTCCTCATGGCCACCTCCTCGATCGGCCCGGGTTTCATCACCCAGACCTCGGTGTTCACCGTCCAGCTCGGCGTGGCCTTCGCGTTTGCGATCCTCGTCTCCGTGCTCGTCGACATCGCCATCCAGCTCAACGTCTGGCGGGTGCTCGGCGTCACCGGGCTGCGTGCCAACGAACTGGGCAACCGGGTGCTGCCGGGTATCGGCTGGGTGATGGCCGCCTTCGTCTTCGTCGGCGGGCTCATCTTCAACATCGGCAACATCGGCGGTGCCGGCCTGGGCACCAACGCGATGCTCGGCATCGACGCGAAGATCGGCGGCGCGGTCTCAGCGCTCATCGCGATCTTCATCTTCCTGTCCAAGCGCGCCGGCGTCGCACTCGACCGCATCGTCGTCGCACTCGGCGCGATCATGATCCTGCTCATGCTCTACGTCGCCATCGTCTCCCAGCCGCCGGTCGGCGAGGCGCTGAAGAACACCGTGCTGCCCGAGGAGGTCGACTTCCTCGTCGTCACTACCCTCATCGGCGGCACCGTCGGCGGCTACATCACCTTCGCCGGCGCCCACCGCCTCATCGACTCGAAGATCACCGGACGTGAGAACGTCGGCCACATCACCCAGGTCTCGGTGCTCTCGATTATCATCACCGGCGTCATGCGCGTGCTGCTCTTCCTCGCCATCCTCGGCGTCGTCGCAGGCGGCGTGACGCTGTCGCAGGACAACACCGCCGCCGATGCGTTCCTCGCCGCCGCCGGTGAAGTCGGCCTGCGCGTCTTCGGTGTCGTGCTGTGGGCCGCCGGCCTCACCTCGGTCATCGGCGCCTCGTACACCTCGATCAGCTTCGTCACCACCCAGCGGACGAGCGCGCGCACCCGCAACCTGCTCACCATCGCCTTCATTGCCGTGTGCGCGACCGCCTTCCTCATCCTCGACCAGGCCCCGCAGACACTGCTCATCTTCGCCGGCGCCTTCAACGGCCTCATCCTGCCAATCGGCTTCGCCGTCGTCCTGTGGGTCGCCTGGGCCCGCCGCGACCTGCTGCACGGCTACCAGTACCCCAAGTGGCTCGCCGCCCTCGGTACGCTCACCTGGCTGGTCACGATCTGGCTGGGCTGGAACTCGCTCACCGGCATCGCCGCACTCTGGCAGGGATGACGATGGACACCGCTCCCGAGGCACCGGCGGGCTCCCCGTTCACCTCACCTGCGCAGGCCAGGGCGGCCTTCCGGGCCGGTCTCGACCGGCCGACCGCCGGCCTGTGCCCGGGGTTCACGCCGACGAACCTGCTTGCTGTGCCGCGCGAGCATGCCTTCGACTTCCTGCTCTTCGCCCAGCGCAACCCCAAGCCGATGCCGATCATGGGAGTGCTCGAAGCCGGGCAGACGAGCTCGCCGCTGCTTCAAGGCGGGGATATCCGCACCGATGTGCCGGCCTACCGGATCTACCGGAACGGTGAGCTCGCCGAGACCGTCACGGATGCCACCGCGTTCTGGCGAGACGACATCGTCAGCTTCCTCATCGGCTGCTCGTTCACCTTCGAGACCGCGCTGCTGGCCGCCGGTATTGACATCGCTCACATCAGCCAGAACGTCAACGTGCCGATGTACCGCACCTCGATCGACACCGAACCGGCCGGGATCTTCTCAGGCCCGCTTGTTGTGTCGATGCGCCCGCTGCCGGCGAACCAGGTCGCCGAGGCGGTGCGCATCACCTCCCGCTACCCGGCCGTGCACGGAGCACCGGTGCACATCGGCAACCCGGCAGAGATCGGCATCCGCGACCTCGGCAACCCTGACTACGGCGATGCGGTGACGATCCCGGATGGGCATCTGCCGGTGTTCTGGGCCTGCGGGGTGACCCCGCAAGCCGCGCTGCTGGCCGCCCGCCCGGAGATCGCGATCGCCCACTCACCCGGGAAGATGCTCATCACTGACGCCCGGGATGCCGAGTTCCAGGTCCCCTAAGTCCAGGTTCCCGAGGTCGGTTCCTCATAGGCCGGGCGTACCTGCGTGAGGAGACCAAGTTCAGGACAGCAGCTCGCGGACCTCGCTGCGCGCCCGGTCGAGGTAGCTGCGCATCTCCTCAGCGGCCTCGCGGCGCCGGCCGCTTGCGGCAAGGTCGGCGATCGTGGCGTTGAGCTCGATATAGGGGTAGTGGAAGCCGCGGCGCTCGGCTGAACCGCGGATGAAGACGAGCCGCATGAGCGCGAGCACCCGGGTCATGACCTCGTTGGCGTAGTAGGACTCGGCCGAGGCGATGATCGCCGAGTGGAACCGCTGGTTGGCATCGCCGACCGCATGGGGGTCGCCCGCCTCGCGTGCGGCCCGCCCGGCGGCCACACAGTCCTTAAGCGTGGCCGTGTCGAGCCGGTCCGACCACTGCAGGACGGCCGGTTCGAGCAGCGAACGGCACTGGTAGATCTCATCGACGTGCGAGATCTCCGGCAGCGTCACATGCACCCCGCGGTGCGGCAGCCGCACGACGACCCCGTAGCCCTGCAGTGCGACGAACGCCTCGCGCAGCGTGTTCCGGGAGACCTCCAGCCGGGTGGCCAGGGCAACCTCGTGGAGCTTCTCGCCAGGGGCAAGCTGGCCGGTTGAGATCTCCTCCAGTAGCGTGTGGGTCACCCGCTGCTGTGCCGATACGAATTCCATGGTCACGCCGCCATAGTAGGAGACAATCGCGGTAGCGGCGGCTGTGATCTTTCTGTCATGTTCCCTTACCGTTCCCATACGCCCTCAGTACCAGCCTCGCGCCGCATCCTCGGCACGGTTCAGGAGATCCGCGCGAGCACCTGACCTGCCGAAACGCTGTCACCTGCATCCAGGGACTCACATGCAATCGTTCCGCCGGACGGGGCGGAGACATTGGACTCCATCTTCATCGCCTCGATGACCGCGACCGTCTGCCCGGCCTCGACCGCGTCGCCGTCTGCCACCTTCCACGTCACGAAGCTGCCGGCATATGGGCTCGTGACCTCCGCTCCCGAGGCGTCGGCGCCGTTGTCGGTGCTGCTCGCCTCGGTCTCGGTGTCCGCGCCCGTGGTGCCGGCAGGCTGGGCCTCGCCGGTGGACGCACCGCTTGGGGCTGGGCTGGCGAGCCGGCTCAGCAGCTCAGCAGGCAGACCGAGCTCGACGCGCTTGCCATCGAGTTCGACGCCGAACCGGGTGAGCGGCTGACCGTCACGTTGATCGGCGAAGACCTCGGTGCGTTCGAACTGCTCGGCGAAGTCGTTTTCGATCCAGGTCGTGTGGACGGCGAAGTCATCGGCGAAGTCAGAGTGTTCGAGCACTGCCTGGTGGAACGGCACGACCGTGGCGACTCCCTCGATGACGAGTTCGCGCAGCGCCTGCCGGGCACGCGTGATCGCCTGGTCGCGGTCGGCACCGAAGACGATGAGCTTGGCCATCATCGAGTCATAGGCACCCGGGATCGTCGACCCGCTCGTGACCCCGGTGTCGACGCGGATGCCCGGGCCGGTCGGGGCCTCGAATCGGGTGATGGTGCCCGGGCAGGGGACATAGCCGTTGGCGACGTCTTCGGCGTTGAGCCGGAACTCGATCGCATGCCCGAGCTGCGGCACAGTGATCTCGCTGTCCCCACATGCGGCATTGCCGTCAGAAGCATCGCCGTCGGCGAAGGATAGTGGCAGGCCGGCGGCGATCCGGAACTGCTCGCCGACAAGATCGACGCCGGTCGTCATTTCGGTCACCGGATGCTCGACTTGCAGGCGCGTGTTGACCTCCAGGAAGCTGATGGTGCCGTCTTCGGCGATGAGGAACTCGACCGTGCCGGCGCCGACGTACCCGGCAGCGCGGCAGATCTTCACCGCACCGGCGCGGATCGTCGCCTCCTGCCAGGCGGTGAGGAACGGCGCCGGGGCCTCCTCGACGAGCTTCTGGTTGCGCCGCTGCAGCGAGCAGTCCCGCAGCCCGACGACGAGCGTGTGCCCGTGCGCATCAGCGAGGACCTGCGCCTCGACATGGCGGGGGCGGACGAGGAACTTCTCCACGAAGCACTCCCCGCGCCCGAACGCCGCCACCGCCTCACGCCCGGCGGCAGCGAAGGCGTCTTCGACATCGTCGAGCTCGTGGACGACCTTGAGCCCGCGCCCGCCACCGCCGTAGGCGGCCTTGATCGCAATCGGCAGGCCGTGCTCTTCGGCGAACGCGTGTGCCTCTTCCCAGTCCTCGACCGGCCCGTCCGAACCTGGGGCCAGCGGAGCGTCGACCGACAGCGCGATCTCGCGGGCGGTGACCTTGTTGCCCAGCTTCTCGATCACCTCTGCCGACGGTCCGATCCACGTCAGCCCTGCCTCGGTGACGGCGGAGGCGAACGCGGCGTTCTCGGCTAGGAACCCATAGCCGGGATGGACGGCATCGACGCCTGAGCGCAGGGCGGTCTCGATGAGGGCCGGGATGTTCATGTACGTCTCGGCCGGGGCAGTGCCGGGCAGCCGGTGGGCTTCATCGGCGATGCGGGCGTGGAGTGCGTCGGCGTCGGCATCGGAGTACACGGCCACTGAGCGCAGCCCGTGGTCGGCGGCGGCGCGAGCGATGCGTACGGCGATCTCACCGCGGTTGGCGATGAGCACAGATGAGAGCGTCATGGGGGATCTCCTGCTGAGTCGGCGGCTGTCTCGAAGACGGTGAAGCGCACCTGGGCACCCGGCGGCAGCTGGGCGGCGAGGTCGAGGTCTTCGGCGATGACGGTGGCGATGACCGGATACCCGCCGGTCACCGGATGGTCGGCCAGGAACAGCACCGGCTGGCCTTCCGGCGGCACCTGGATCGCACCGGAGACCATGCCCTCACTGGCGAGCTCCCCGGTGTCCTCGGCCCGGCGCAGCGGCCGGCCGTCTTCGCCTGCCTGCAGGCGAAGGGCGATGCGATTGGACTCCTGGCTGACCTTCCACACTTGGCTGGTGAGCGTCTCCAGCTCACCGGGGGCGCACCAGTCATCTCTCGGCCCGGGCACCACCCGCAGCTCTGCGGTCGTGAGATTACCTTCCGGTAGGGTCGCAGGCTCCGGTCCGCCGACGGCACCGACATCGGGGGTGACGGGAACCTTGAGCTGCTGGCCGGCACTGATCGGTTCGGGGCCGAGCCGGGAGAGCGTGTCGGTCGCCGTCGAGCCGAGCACCTCGCTGGTGACGAACCCGCCGCGGACCGCGAGATAGCTGCGGATCCCGTGCGTCGGCGCACCGATCTCGACACTCTCACCGGCCGGGACGACGAGCGGGGTGCGCAGCGGGGCGGGCTGCCCGCCGACGGTGACCGGCGCCTCGGCTCCGGTGACGGCCAGGGTGAGGTCGGTCTCGGCACGCAGCCCGAACCCGCCGAAGAGGCATTCGATGACGGTGGCGTCGCCGCGGTTGCCGACGATCCGGTTGGCCTGCCGGGCTGAGGCGCGGTCGAGCACCCCGGAGGTCGGCACGCCGGTGTCGCCGTGGCCGGTGCGCCCGCGGTCCTGGAACAGCGCCTGCAGGCCCACGGCGGTGACGGTCGCGGCCGGGCGGGCCGGCTGGCTCGCCGGCGCCGAGGCGGTGGCCGGGGAGAGCGTGATCTCCTCGCTGACGGCCCGGTAGCGGATCTCATCACCCGGGCTGATGCGGTTGGGCGGGTCCTCGCCGAGGTCCCACACCGGGGTGGGGGAGGAGCCGAGCAGCTGCCAGCCGCCGGGTGAGTCGATCGGGTAGACGGCGGAGAACGGCCCGGCCAGGGCGACGGAGCCGCGCGGCACCTTGGTGCGCGGGGAGGCCCGGCGCGGGGTGTCCCAGCCGCTGCCGGCGGCGGTGCAGTAGGCGAAGCCGGGGGAGAACCCGCCGAAGGCGGCCAGCCAGTCCTCGCTCGTGTGCCGGTCGATGAGTGCTTCAGTCGAGATGCCGTAGTGCTCGGCGACTGCCCCGAGGTCCTCACCGTTGTAGACGACGTCGATGTCGATGCGTTTGTGCGCACCGGCGGCCGCGTCATCGGGGGTCAGTGCGCGCAGGGCGGTCAGGGCTGTGTCGAGGCCGCGGCGGGTGGCGGCTTTGAACAGCAGCGTGCGGGCGGCGGCGATGACCTCGATCTGCGCGTCGAGCGGGTGGGCGCTCAGATGCGCGTGCCAGGCCATGACGGTGGCGGTGTCGGGCAGTTCGATGAGCACCGAGCGGGTGCCCATGAGCCGGAACTCCGGGGTGCTGGTCACTGCGCCGGGCTGGTCGGCCGGGCTCATGCGAAGCTCGTGACCGACACGCCGGCTTCGTCGAGGGCCTCGCGGATGGCTTTGGCCATCTCGACGGCACCCGGCGAGTCGCCGTGCACGCAGATCGACTGGGCGTCGACGCGCAGGGTCGAGCCGTCGCGGGCGGTGACCGTGCCCGAGGTGGCCATCTCGATGACCCGGGAGCGGACAGCATCGATATCGGTGACGACCGCATCGTCCTCGGAGCGGGAGACGAGCGTGCCGTCGGGGTTGTAATTGCGGTCGGCGAAGGCCTCGGTGATGACCTGCAGGCCGGCCTTGACGGCCAACTCAGCGGCGATCGAACCGGGCAGCAGGAGGAGCGGGACGCTGCGGGAGAAGGCGCGCAGGCCGTCGATGACCGCCTGAGCGTGCTCGGCATTGCGCACGAGCGCGTTGTACAGCGCGCCGTGGGGTTTGACGTAGCGGACCTCGGAGCCGTGCGAGCGGGCGATCGCGTCGAGGGCACCGATCTGGTAGAGCACCTCGTCGGCCAGCTGCTTGGGGTCGTAGTCGATGAATCGGCGGCCGAATCCCGACGGGTCGTTGTAGGCCGGATGCGCCCCGATCGTCACGCCGCGAGCGGCGGCCTGGCTGACGGTGGCCGAGATGCCGTGGGGGCTGCCGGCGTGGAAGCCGCAGGCGACATTGGCCGAGGAGACGACGTCGAGGATCGCCTCGTCATCGCCGACGGGGATGCCGGCGACCGATTCGCCCAGGTCGGAGTTGACGTCGATGCTGCTCATAGCTTCTCCTCCAGTTCGCCTCGGCGGGCCGCACTCCCCTGATCGTTGTTGAACAATTCTACGGGATGCGGGCCGGTGTGGGGCCGGGAGGGGCTGGGGAAAACGGCCGGCACCGCAGGCGGTGGCTCAGCCGATGGGGTGCCGGGTCTCAGTAGCCGGCGGCGCGGCGAGCCCGGCGCTCATTCACCCGGCGGGTCTCTCCGCGGATGGTGAAGCAGGAGATGACGGTGCCGACGAAGAAGAATCCGCCGGTGAAGAGGAACAGCAGACCCATGACGATCTTGCCGATGTAGAAGTACTGCAGGCCCGCGATGAGGACGAAGCCGAGGAGGGTGAGGACGAGGGCGAGGCCGGGATCCTTGGCCGGTTCGGTGGCGTAGGGCGACATGCGAGCTCCTTTCGCGAACAGGTGCGCGTGCTGGTGCTCTTCTAAGTGTGCCCTATCGGCATCCGAACCGGCTGGGAGCACTACCTGGCGGACGCCAGAGCCGACCGCGTGCCTCAGCCGAACAGCTGCACACCGGCCATCGCAAGCCCGCCGAAGAGCACGCCCCAGGCGATGATCGACACGATCTGCCAGCGCGCCACAGCGTTGCGGGAGGCGCCGAAGGAGACCATCGCCATCGAGGTGATCTGGCTGGGCAGCACGGTCTGGCCGAGCAGGCTGACGCCTGGTACGCCCCACCGGTCGAAGGCTTTCCTGAGCCGTGCCTTCTTCGGTGAGTCAGCCGGCTTCTTGGCAGTCGCCCGGGCGCGGATCTTGTGGGCGCCGTAGACGAGGGCGAGCATCGACAGGACGTTGCCGAGGATCGCAGCCGGGATCGCGACGACGGGGTGGACGCCGGCGACGATGCCGATGACTGAGCCGAAGTAGGACTCGACGAACGGCAGTGCGGAGATGAGGATGATGCCGGCCCAGCGGGCCCACACCGGCAGCGAGGTGGTGAATTCCTGGAGTGCTTCGAACATGGTCCTTACCTTTCTTATATGTGGATTGGGAGCAGTGGTAAGTTTCCGACCACTCCGGGGATGCGGGGCATGGCTGTCATGGTTTTACCCGCTTGATGCATGGTCGAAGGAGATTGGCCACCTCGCATCCTGCAACGGCTCGACCGCTGATTGAGAAACGCGACCGATCGCTGTGTAAGGACACGACGGCGTAGCCGTTGAACACGGAGTGGGACACGTCCACACCTACGGAAGGAACCGCTATGGCCGACCTGTTCGCTGGCATCGACGCCGGCAAGTCCCACCATCACTGCGTCGTCATCGACGCCGACGGCAACAGGCTTCTGTCGCAGAAGATCACCAACGACGAAACTGTCATCACGAACCTCATCGACGAAGTCAACACCCTCACCGATCCCTCGGGATCGGTGACGTGGGCGACAGACCTCAACCGAGGTGGTGCCGCGCTGCTCATCGCGCTGATGAACGCTCACGGGCAGACCCTGCTCTACATTCCCGGGCGCACCGTCTACAACGCTGCGGCCACCTACCGCGGTGAGGGCAAGACCGATGCCAAAGACGCCGGAATCATCGCCGACCAGGCCCGGATGCGCCGTGATCTGCAACCCATCAGGCTCGGCGACGATATCGCAACCGAACTGCGACTTCTCACCGCCCACCGCACCGACTTGACTTGCGACCGAACCCGGGCGATCAACCGGATGCGAGCCAGCCTCGGCGAGTTCTTCCCCGGCCTGGAAGCCGCGTTCGACTACTCGACCTCGAAGGCTGCCCTGCTCCTGCTCACCGGGTACCAAACCCCAGCAGAGATCCGCCGTATGGGCGCAAAGCGCCTGACCGCGTGGTTGAAAAAACGTGGAGCCAAATCGGCTGCCCGGGTCGCTGACATCGCCGTCGACGCCGCGCACAAGCAGCACACCACCGTGCCCGGCCAGGACGCGGGTGCGATGATCGTGGCCCGGCTCGCTGCTGAGATCCTGCGGCTGCGCGACGATATCACCGGCATTGAGAACCGCATCGAGAACCGGTTCCGTGAGCATGCTGATGCCAAGATTCTGCTGTCGATGCCCGGATTCGGGCCCCTCCTGGGGGCCGAGTTCACTGCTGCGACCGGGGGCGGGATCGCTCAGTTCGACAGCGCGAACCGGTTGGCCGGAATCGCCGGCCTGGCACCGGCACCGCGGGACTCGGGCCGCATCAGCGGCAATCATCATCGACCGAAACGCTACGACCGCAGACTGCTGCGCGCCTGCTACCTCGCCGCGCAAGCTGCCTCCCGGTGGTGTCCGGTGTCGAAGTCGTTCTACGACCGGAAACGCGCTAAGGGCAAGAGCCACAAACAGGCGATCCTGGCCCTGGCACGCCGACGCATCAATGTGCTTTGGGCAATGCTGCGAGACCGCACAATGTTCAGCCAAGGAATTGCCCCCATACCGGAGTGCATCACTTGACAACTTCATTGAGATTCTCCTTCACGAGGGGTGGCTTCACGCAGGGCTGCGCTCGTCTAGTACAGCGTGCTAGTTCAGTGTACTAGTACGGTGTGCTAGATTGTCAAGTGACGATCGGAGTCGTGAACGAAGCGCTGGAAGAGGTGCGTGACGGGAGGAGTCTGATGGCTGACAGGCGGGAGCAGATCGTCGAGGCCGCCCTTGAGCTCGTCGAGTCCGGCGGGCCAGGTGCTGCGAGCGTGCGAGCTGTCGCCGAGCGCGCCGGCATCGGCGCGAGCACGCTTCGGTACTATTTCCCGACCCAAAGTGCGCTCTTGCGCGCAGTGGCTGAGCGGGCCTATTCGCGTGAGGTGACCGATCTCGACATCGCGAACTCCTCACGGGATCCAGCCGAGCGGCTGACCGAGTGCATGCTGCAGTTCCTGCCGCATGATGACGAATCGACGCGCTCGCTGCTCGGCATCTGGGTCACCCAGATGTCCAATGCCTTCGGCCCGGAGGCTGATGACTCCAGTACGCGGATGTTCTCACGGCTCTACGAGATCGGGTTGGCCAGGGTCGAGTCATGGCTGCGCGTCCTCGCCGCCGAAGGGCATCTTGCCGAAGTGGACATCCCCGACCGCGCCTCGCTGCTGAGCGCGGCCTGCGATGGGCTCATGCCGCAGTTCGGCGCCACCGACCTGGAGCTGACGCTCGATGTCGCCCGCAGACGACTGCGCTGGCTGTGCGGAGCCGTGCTCGACCACACGCCCTGAACCCGAAACGCGTGCCACGCACCGCCCGGGGGCACTCGAGAAGAGAAAGACCCCGGTTCGCACGATCGCGCGCAAACCGGGGTCGGAAGCCTCAGCACAGAGGGCTCAGGGGGGACTCAGCGGGGCTCAGACCATCACTTCGATCAACCGCGGTCCCGGCTCAGCCAGTGCCTCGGAGAACGCGGCGTCGAGCTGCTCGACGGTCTCGACACGACGGGCCGGCACGCCCATCCCCTCGGATATGGCTGACCAGTTCGGCACCGGGTCGCTGAGGTCGAGCAGTGCGCTGGCCTTCGGGCCGAAGTCCGGCACCCCGACATTGGCCATCTCATTGCGCAGGATCTGGTACTTGGCATTGTTGAAGATGAGCGTGACGACGTTGAGGCCTTCGCGGGCCTGAGTCCACAGCGCCTGCGGCTGGTACAGGCCCGAACCATCGCTTTCGAGCGTGATGACCGGCCGATCCGGGCAGGCGATCGCGGCACCTGCGGCCACCGGCATCGCATAGCCGATCGACCCGCCGGTGCCGGAGAACCAGTCGTGCGGGCGCGCCGTGGCGGTCTGTGCCCAGAAGCTCCCGCCGGTCGTGAGGGACTCATCGACGACGATCGCGCCCTCAGGGATCGCATTGCCGAGGAACGCGCTGATCTTCTCCGGGGTGATCGTGCCGCTCGGCATGCCCGGCAGAGACAGCTCGGCAATATGGCCGCGGCCCTCGGCGGTGCCGGCACCGGAGGCGATCCCATCGCCGGGGACATCAGCACCGGTGGCACCGACCGCCTCGGCGAGAGCCTCCAATGCGGCGAGCGCATCGCCTTCGCGCGGGCAGATCTCGAAGAAGGTCGTGCCGGCGGCAGTGAGCACGCTCGACTTGTCCGGGTAGGCGAAGAACGCCACCGGCTCCTTCGAGTCGACGAGGATGAGCGCATCGAAATCGGCGAGCAGCTCCTGGGACGGCCCCACTGGGTACGGCACCTTGAGTGTCGTCACCCGCCCGGCGCCGCGTTCGGTGCGAGGGGCGAAGGTGTCAGACAGCAGATGGGCGCCGGTGGCAGCAGCGATCCGCCCGGCCACAGCGAGCTGATCGGCCCGCACAGCTCGCCCGCCCATGAGGATCGCAGTGCGCGCACCGGAGGCGCGCAGGCGCTTGGCAGCGGCAGCGATGACGCGCTCATCGAGGACCGGACGCGGCAATGCGGCGGCAGTCGGCACGGCCGGGTCGCCGTTGACCGGGTTCCAGGCGGTGTCGGCGGGCAGGATGAGCGAGGCGACGCGGCCAGCCTCGGCCTGGCTGATCGCATCGGCGGTATCGGCGGCGATCGTGTCAGGGGAGGGTGAGGTGCGCACCCAGTGGCTGAACGGGCGGGCGGTGCCCTCGATGTCCGAGGTCAGAGGCGCATCGAGGTGCCGGTGGTAGGTGGCGTGATCGCCGATGACATTGACGATCCCAGCCCGGGCGCGCAGAGCGTTGTGCATGTTCGACAGGCCGTTGGCCAGACCTGGCCCGAGGTGGAGGAGAGTCGCGGCAGGGCGATCGGTCATGCGAGAGTAACCGTCAGCCGCACCGGTGACCGTGCCCTCGAACAGCCCGAGTACGCCGCGGATCTTCGTCGCCTTGTCCAAGGAGGCAACGAAGTGCATCTCCGAGGTGCCGGGATTGGCGAAGCACACCTCGATGTCGTTGTGCTCAAGGGTGGCCAGGAGTCTGTCGGCGCCGTTTGTCATCGGTTCTCTGCTTTCTCTCATCAGCTGGCGCTGTGTGTCTCAGCTGAAGCTGCGTTGTCACTGCCGCGGGTCGACTGTATCAGCGGTCAGTGGAGCATGGGGCCGACCGGCTGGGACCCGCAAGTCAGGGGCTGGCGGCGCGGCGGTGCGCTGCCGTGCGGCTGACAGTCCTCATCTCATCACCGCCTGCGGATGCCCGCAAGACGCCAGATGGAGTGAGCTGCGCGCCGGGCTCGTTGACCAATGCTCTCACCAGCAGTCATGCGCAAACAGCATTGGATATACGTCAAAATAGTATTTGATGTGCATCACCGCAGGCCACTACGGTCAGGAACCATTGCACATGTGGTCTGCCGGCAGCGTGGTCGACAGGAACAGCCACTCCGCACAACCGAAAGACGCCTTATGTTCACCGACGCACAGAATACGGCCCTGGCGGTCATCGTCTTCGTCTACTTCCTGTTCCTCGTGGTGCTCGCCGCCGTCATCAACCGGCGAGTCAAGACCTATGAGGACTACAGCGTGGCCGGACGCACCGTCTCCGTGTTCCCGATGATCCTCACTCTCATCGGCACCGCGATCGGCGGATCGATCCTGCTGGGCTATATGACCAACGGCTTCGCGCTGGGCATGGGTCAGATATGGCTCGCCCTTGTCGCCGTAATCCCCTCGATCATCCTGGTGACCGTGCTGGCCAAGCCGATCCGTCGTATCGGCGAGCACCACGGCATGGTCACCCTCGGCGATTTCACCGCACTCGTCTACGGCAAGCACGCGCGGATCCCGACTGCGATCTCCATGCTCTTCGCCTACTGTGCGATCACCGGAATGCAGTTCGTCTCCATCGCTCTCATCCTCAACCTCACCACCGGCATGGACGTCACTATCGGCATCCTCGTCAGCTGGGTGATGCTGACGATCAAGACCGTGCTTGGTGGCCTCAAGGCCGTCGTGTTCCAAGACGCGCTGCACGGCACTCTGCAGACCGTCGGCATCTTCGCCCTCTTCGTCGTCGTCATCATCGTCTCCGGCGGATGGGACAACATCCAGGCCAATGCCAAGGCCGTCGACGCAGGCCAGATGATGAACGTCTTCAACATCCCGCCAGCAGAGTTGGCCGTCCTCTTCCTCACCGTCGGCGGCTACCAGTTCGTCCGCCAGGACCTGTGGCAGCGCATGTGGGCCTCGAAGACGATGAAGGTGCTCACCGTCAGCTTCTGGGTGGCGATCGTGCTGCAGACCCTCATCGGCGTCGCCGTGGTGCTCCTCGGCGTCATGGGCCGGTTCGGGCTGCAGCTGACAGACGCGGATCCAGCGCTCATCTACTACGAGATCATCGGCGCGGTGTTCCCGTTCCCACTCGTCGTCATCATGCTCATCGCGCTGCTCGCCACTGTCATCTCGACAGCCGATTCATTCTTCCTGGCAGGCTCATCGTCGATCGTCAACGACATCATCAAGCCGCGCCTAGCCGACCAGCACTCGCCGAAGCTGCTGACCTACTCGAAGCTCGCTGTGCTGCTGACCTCGGTCGTGGCCCTCATCATGGCTCTCTACATTCCGCAGCTGATCGTGCTGTGGGTCACCGGCACCGCGATGCTCGTCTCCGGTCTGCTCGCGCCGGTCATCTGCGGCCTGTTCTGGAAGGGCGTCACCCGTGCCGGCGGCCTCGCGGCGATGTGGAGCGGCCTGGTCATCGCCGTCATCTGGCAGCTCACCGGAGAGCCCTTCGGCTGGCATCCCGTCTTCGTCGGCCTGCCGGTCTCGATCGTTGTGCTCATCGCCGTCTCGCTGGCCACCCAGTCGACGAACACGCGCACCGAGTCCTGGTACTCCGAAAGCAAGCGGATGCTCACTGAGGAAGAGCGTGGCAGCACAGCCGCACAGCCGGCGGCAGACGGCGGGCCCGCCCAGGCCGATGCACCGCGCGGCCGCCTGGAGTGACCTGCCGAGCGAGAACACCGACCGATGACACCGACGTCGGCACCGCGCCGCTGTGCCGACACCAGGAGGAGACCCACCCATGACCCACCCCCGCACGTCCACTGACATCACCACAGATGCACCTACCGCTGCGACAGCCAGCCCCCAACGGCACGCTGATCGAATCTTCCACTCCGGGGCGATCCTCGACACCACGCGCAGCGCCCCGGCGGCCGCAGGGCAGGCGCCGGTGACGGAATTCGTCGAATACGAGGCACTCGCCGTCGCCGACGGCGTCGTCCTTGCCGCCGGCACCCGCAGCGAGGTTGAGGCCTTCGCCGGACCGGGCACCGAGTTCGTCGATCTCGGCGGTGGAGCGATGCTGCCGGGCTTCATCGAGACGCACATCCATCTGGGGATGTTCGGTCAGACGCTGTTGGAGGTCAACGTCCGCCCGAGTGCGGTGTCGTCCATCGCTGAGATCAAGGACGCCGTAGCGAAGGCGACGACCGAAGTGAATCCGGGGGAGTGGATCACCGGATTCGGCTGGGATGAGAGCGGCATCGAGGAGGGGCGCGGGCCCACCCGCGACGACCTCGACGAGGTGGCCCCGGACCATCCAGTGATGCTGCGCCGCACGTGTGGACACATGGGAGTGGCGAACTCCGCTGCCCTCGCCGCCTCAGGCATCACCGAGGACACGGCCGACCCTGCCGGCGGGGCTCTCGTGCGCGATGACAGCGGTCGTCTCACCGGCCTCGTGCAGGAAACCGCGCTGGATCTGATGGCGGTGCCGGCCACCGGCGAAGCCGAAACAGAAGCCGGCATCACACTGGCCCAGGACGCCTTCCTCGCCTCCGGCATCACCACCGTTCACGACCTTGCCGCACAGAGCGAACACATCCGCGTGCTCTCGCGGATGCGTCAGGACCGCGCACTGCGCGTGCGCGTCCGGCCCTGGATGTGGGCACTCGACGGGCTCTCGTTCACCGGATGCCTCGACACCTATGTGGAGGCCGGCATCACCTCCGGATTCGGCGATGACTGGGTGCGAATCCAGGGCATGAAGTTCATGCTCGACGGTTCGGTTGGGGGCCTTACCGCTGCCGTCGCCGAACCCTATGAGGGCACCGACGCCACCGGCATCCTCGTTGCCGACGTCCCGCAGGCCCACCCTGGCGTGCTCAAAGCCGTGCGCCACGGCCTGCGCGCAGCCATCCACGGAATCGGCGACCGGGCCGTCGAAGTCGCCGCCACCGTCCTCGACCAGGTTGCCGCCGAGGTGCCGGAGACTGCGCAGATGCGCTGCCGGATCGAACACTGCGCGCTGCCGCGGGAGGCTGACTTGGAGATCATGCAGCGCCACGGCATCATCGCCGGCTCCTCCGTTGGATTCCTCCACCGGATGGGCGACCGGTACGGTGAGGTGCTCGGGTCTGAGCGGATGGCGCGCGTCTACCCTCAGCGGACCTTCATCGACCGCGGAATCAGCGCCCCGCCGAACTCCGACTGCCCGGTCACCGAGGCCAACCCCTGGCATGCGATCTCCGCAGCCGTCACCCGCACCTCGGCAACCGGGCAGGTGCTCGACACCGCGCAGAACATCACTTTGGCCGAGGCGATCCACGGTTTCACCCGCGAAGCCGCTGCCGCATCCTTCGAAGAGGACACCCTCGGCATCCTGCAGGCCGGTGCGCTGGCAGACCTCGTCGTCCTCGACGTCGACCCGCGCACCGTGCCGGAGGCGGAGTTGGCCGGCGTGCAGACCAGGCAGACCTACGTGCAGGGCCAGCTGGCATACGATGCGGAGTCTGCCGCACCGTGAGCACGCCTCCTGCGGGTCAGCGGCACCCGTGGGAGAATCCGGATATGAATCTCCGCCGGCTTGAGAGCTTCCTCGCTGTCGTGCGCTGCGGCACGGTCACCCGTGCCGCGCAGGAACTGCACATCGCGCAGCCGGCGCTGAGCCGGCAGCTCAAGACGCTGCAGCGCGAACTGCGAGTAGACCTGTTCGAACCGGCCGGCGTCGGATTGCAGCTCACCCCGGCTGGGCAGGCGTTCCTGCCGCACGCCCGCAGACTCGTTCAGGAGTCGCAGCGGATGGCGAACGCGCTGTCGAACATCCGACTCGGCAGCATCGGGGTGCTCACTGTCGCCGCCACACTGGCCTCAACCCGCGGATTCCTCGCCCCGTTCATCTCCACGACCTCGGCAGAAGATCCCACACTCGTCGTCGAGGTCGCTGGGCACTACGAGCTCATCGGCCTGCTGGCCGGCAACACGGACATGGCCGTGACCCCGGAGACCCCAACCCCTGCGGTGGAGAGCATCGAACTCGGACGCTTTCCCATCTGGGCACATGTCGGCCCGCAGCACCGATGGGCGGTCCAGGGCCGTTCAGAGGTCGCCATCGACGAACTGGCCGCAGAGCAGCTCATTCTGCCTACCGCCCACAGCGTCAGCCGCCGGATGCTCGACATGAGCGCAGGCGAGCGAGGCATCGGCGTGAGTCCCGTGCACGAGACCGACGACGGCGCTGCGATCCAGGCGCTCGCTGCCGCCGGTCGCGGAGTCGGTGTCACCACCGAGTTCGGCTCCTTCGACACCCGCCCAGTGCGCGTGATTCTGCCGGCGGCGGCCACGGCGGGTTCAGGGAAGCGGATCACCCTGACGCTGCCTGTCCACGCCGTGTGGCGGCCAGGGCACTACGCGCGCACCGTCATCGCAGACATCGCTGAGCGAATCCGCGACTTCGCCCACACCCATCCGGCGATGAGTGACGTGGATTGAGAAGGCCGTGCGCCTCCCCCCGACCTCGCTGACATCGCGCACCATGGCCCGATGATGCGTCCATCGACGCAGACGACCGCGGCGGTGCGCAGCAGCATCTTCCCGTTACCGCACGGAGTCCGGTGTCTCAAACTCCCGACAACTGCTCTCCGCTCATCCAATCGAACGTGCGGACTTTCTCATCTGCAGCTTCCTCTTGAAGATCTCTGTCCGGTCAGTCGGATCGCCCCCGTCGGCCCTTGTGCCGAGCCGCTCCCGCCTCTACAGTGAATACACTGTATACAAAACGTATGGCGGGCAGCGCGGCCCGCCGCCTCACTCACGCTCAAAGGAGTAGTCGTGTACGTCTATAACACCTGGTACGTCGCCGCCTGGAGCTACGAAGTCACCGACAAGCCCACCGCCCGCACCATCTGCGAGCTGCCGCTCGTGCTCTTCCGCACCCAGGACGGCCAAGCACACGCGCTCGTCGACCGCTGCGCTCATCGCGGCTTCCCGCTCTCGGAGGGCCGGGTCGTCAACGACTCCGTCGAGTGCGCCTATCACGGCTTCACCTACGGCCGCGACGGCCGCTGCACGCGTGTGCCCGGCCAGACCGCGCTGCCCGACCGCGCCCGCGTCGGCACCTATCCGGTCCACGAGAAGGACGGCTGGATCTGGGTCTACACCGGCGATCCGGAGCGCGCTGACATCAGCGACATCCCCGACACCCACTGGCACAACGACCCCGAATGGGCACCGGTGTTCCACTCCCTGGGCATCAACTGTCGGGCCGAACTCGTCCACGACAACCTCCTCGATCTCACCCACGAATCGTGGATCCACCAGACGACCGTCGGCGACGACTACATCTACGAATACGGCGTCACCGTCGAAGTCGAGGGCAACACTGTGAGCGTCGACCGATTCATGCCCAGCGTCGAGGCCCCGCCGCTGTATAAGGACACGATGGGCATCTCCGGGCCCTACGACCGGTTCCACTGCACCGAATTCCATGTGCCCAACCACCACACCCTGCACTCGGGCATCACAGCCGAGGGCCAGCCGCGCGAAGACGGCTACCTCATCAAGGTCACCAACGCGATCACCCCGATCGACGCCGACCACTGCTGGTACTACTACTGCTTCGCCCGCAACTTCGCCGTCGATGACGAGCAGGCGACCAAGGACCTCGAAGTCGGCCTGGCCACCGTCCTCAAGGAGGACGCGTGGGCGCTTGAGAACCAGGAGCGCGGGCTCAAGACCCGCCCGGCTGATGAGTTCGACGTGCTCATCGCCCAGGACGGCGGGGTCGCCAAGGCGCGCCGCATCATGAACGCCCTCATCCGCGCTGAGCAGCGTGAGGCGGATGCGAAGCACGAGGCGTCTGAGAAGAACGCCGTCGCCGCCTCGGGCGGGACCGCCAGCACCGCGAACACCGACCCCGTGGACAGCGCCGCCCAGCCGGCTGGTCAGGAGGTGTGAGCGATGTGGATGCTTTCGCGCGGCAGCGCCCTCGACGCCTCCGGTGAGGCCGCCACCATCGGCGCCGACTACACCGCCCGAGCCGGCAACGGGCGGGTGCTCGCCTCGTGCCCGGACTCCCCAGAGCGCGGAGACCGCTGGAAGTGGACGATCCGGTTGACCGGGGCCGAACCCCACGCCGGCGTGGACATCGACCACGACCCCGAACTTGTGACCATCACCCGCACCACCGTCGAAGGCCCTGGTGAGAAGGACCTGGACCGCGCCACCGGCAGGCAGTTCGTCATCGTCCCAGTCGCCGGCGCCTGCCAGATCAGCATCGCCGGAGGCCCATGGGCCCGCGACATCACCCCCGGCGACGTCTACATCGCCGAAGGGGAGGAACCTGAGACCCTGCGCATCTCCGCCGCTGATGCCCGCACCCGCGTCGAGGCGATCGAGATCGCCGCCGCCGACGGCGGCCCGCTGCGCTGGGTGCCCTGAACGGCCAGTGCAGAAGGAGGAATCATGCCCGAACTCATCGACATGAAGGTCATCGGCACCCAGGCGGTGTGCGAGGACGTCATGGCCGTCGAACTCGAACGCGCCGACGGCGGCCCGCTGCCCACCTGGAGTCCCGGCTCCCACATCGACATCGAACTGGCTGCAGGGCTGGTGCGCCAGTACTCGCTGTGCTCGGACCCGCGCGTCCCGCGCACCTGGCAGATCGCGGTGCGCCGCGAGCCCCGCTCCCGAGGCGGCTCGGACTTCGTACACGATCAGCTCGCCCCCGGCGCGGTGCTGCGGGCGACTGTGCCGATCAACCGGTTCGCCTTCGACGACGCTGACGCCTACGTCTTCATCGCCGGCGGCATCGGCATCACCCCGCTGCTGCCGATGCTGCGGCAGGCGTGGTGGCGCAAGAAGCCGGCACGTGTGTACTACCTGGGCCGCAGCCGGGGCCGGCTGCCGTTCGTCGACATCGTCGAAGAGCTCTGCGACGACGTCACCGTCCACGAATCCGCGACCGCCGGCCGGCGCGACATCGCCGCTGATCTTGCCGGACTGCCCGCCGGCGCGCGCGTCTACGCCTGCGGGCCCGATGCGCTGCTCGACGGGCTGGCCATCATCGCCGAACAGGAGGGCTTCGCTGACCGGCTGCACACCGAGCGGTTCGTCAACGAGACCGGCGAGGGGGTCACCGTCATGGCCGATGACCGGGAGTTCCTCGTCGAGACGAACACCGGAGCCGAGGTGAGAGTCCCGGTGGGCTGCAGTGTGCTCGAAGCTCTCGAAGGGGCCGGCTACCGGCCGTTCAACTCCTGCCGGGAGGGCATCTGCGGATCATGTGAGACCGATGTGCTCGCAGGAGCAATCGATCACCGCGACTCCCTGCTGTCCGAGGCTGAGCGGCAGGCCGGAGATACCATGATGATCTGCGTCTCCCGCTGCACCGGCGACCGACTCGTCCTCGACATCTGAGCGCCGGGACAGCTGAACGCAAGGGCATGAGAACGACGACAGCGCAGACACCGCAGGAGAGGAGGCACCGATGGCCAACCTGACCGCTGAGGTCAAAGGCAAAATCACTGCCGCGGTGGCCAGCGGTGAGCTGGCCCCAGGCACGGTGCTGCGCCAGGAGCACATCGCTGAGCGCTTCGGCGTCTCGCGCACCCCTGCCCGCGAGGCGCTCGTGCAGCTGGCTGCCGCCGGGGTGGTGAGCCAGCGCAGCGGCCGCGGCTTCGAAGTCTGCCCACTGGACGACACCACCGTCGCCGATGTCCAGCAGGTGCGCTTCAGCCTCGAGGCGCTCGCCCTGCGCTCGCTGACCGGCCAGCTCACACCTCGGGCGCGGCTGGAGCTGTCCCACCGGCTCGACCAGGCCGAACTCGCCCTTGACGACCCGGCGGAGTTCTTCGAACTCTCCCGCCGCTTCCACATCGAGCTCGTCGACGCGTGCGCGAACTCCTATCTGCGCTCAGTGCTCACCAGCGTGTGGGACCATCCGGTCCAGCAGCGCATCGGCGCCCGGGCCGGAGCCGACCGCGCCCAGCGGCAGGCGACGCTGGCCACCCACCGGGAGCTGCTGGCCGCGCTTGCAGACGGCGACGGTGCAGCCGCTGAAGCCGCACTGATGCGCTGCCACACTGACTGATGTCTCAGCTGCTGTGCTGCAATGTCCGGTGCGGGGTGCGATGAGGTGCGGTGCTCTGGTGTGAAGTGCGGTATTGCGGTGTGCGGTCCCGGGCGGAGGCGAACGCACACCCTCCGCAGCCGGTTCGCAGCTGAATGTGAGGGCTGCGACCGCCTGGGCTCACGTGTCCCTGTTTACGTCAGCGTCACCGACAGGCCATGTCGATCTGTCACTCTCGGGAGTATGGATGCAACGATTTCGACTCTTCGCACCTGGATCGAGACCACCGGACAGCAGTGGCTGGCCGATGACAATATCACCGGCATCGACATCGCCCACAAGGTCGTCGAGGGCTTGACGCTCGATGCCGTGTGCCTGCGCTTCACCGTGCGCCGCAAGCTTGCGGCTGCCGACCCCGCTGCCATCATCCCGCCGTATGTCAGCATCGGCGAGCGCATCGTTCCCACTGATGTGGTCGAAGCCCGCCGGTTTGCCGCCGCTGGCCAGCCGGCCCGCGCCTGCGCCTGATCGACGCTGACCCGGCTGTCTGTCGCCCCATGACGTAGACTGAGGGCATGGCTGCACCGGATCGCAAGACTCCAGGACCATCGGTCAAAGACGACGAGATGTATGAAGCGCTGCGCCGTGAGGGCAACAGCAAGGAGAAGTCCGCGCGCATCGCCAACGCCGCCGCGCAGGATTCCCGCTCTGACGTGGGCGAACGCGGCGGGCATGCCGACTCCTACGAGGACTGGACCGTCGACCAGCTGCGCAAGCGCGCCGCCGAACTCGATATCGCCGGCCGCTCGGAGATGAACAAAGACGACCTCATCGCAGCCTTGCGGGGGTGAACTTCGCCCGCACCTGGGACCGTTATCACCGGCGTGGCCTCCGCTGGCCTGCTGCACGGCATCGCCGGCAACGGTAAGACCCCGATGAGCGGATACCAGGTCCCATGCGCTTTCGGCCCCGCCGGCAAGCCAGACGGCACGACGCTCGCCCCCGGATCGGTCGCAACGACCGGTGACGCACCCGCTGCAGCTCCCGGCACTCCAAGAGGCGGGTGTCAGCCCTCAACTCCGACCGCACGGCCAAAAGGCCGAGGCGCTCTCGAAGGACGCTGAGCACCATTATGCCGCTGTCGTCGACTACACCCCACGACAGCAGGCCGGCCGCGCATCGTCATCGCCGCGCACGCGGAGCTGAAGAACCTGCACACGCAGCGATTCTGCGAAACCCTGGGCCGCGCGGAGGAGCCGGGTTACGATGGTGCTGACAGCGACGTCATCTGACCCAGGGGGTCCCATGGCCACGGAATCGCAGCACAGCACCACAGACCGCAGTTCAGGGGAGGGGATCGGTTTCGCCCTGCTCGAAGCGGTCTTCGCCACGACACCTGCCGACCGCGCATCGGATGCCGATACAGATGTCGTGCACCGGCTGGAGACGTTCCACGAGACCTACCCGAACGTCGGCGATGACCTGCAGGCGCTCATCAACCTCGGTGAGGCGCCCGTGCGCGAGGTGATGGGCGAGGACCAGATGGCCGGCCGGCTCAAGAGCGAAGCGCTCATGGACGTCGCGATGACGTTCGCCAACCTCGACCCGCGCATATCGACCGCAGCTGATGCGGCCGCCCACTCCTGTGAGGAGCTCGAGGCTGCCTATACCGCAGTCCCCGGTCTGGGTACGGGCACCTTCGAGCAGTTCCTCACCCGGCTCGGGCTTACCGACTCCGAGGACTGATCCGCAGTTCCCGCCGCGCTGGCTCAGCGGTCTGAGCCGGTGCGGTGATCGGGGTCCGCGTCCTCGTCAGGATCGGATTCCCGGAGCTCGGGCTGCGGTGCCCGGCCGGCGCCTTCGAGTTGCCGGCGGGCCTGCTCGGTGAGCTTGACGCGTTTGGCGTCGATGATCTCGTCACGACGGGCGAGGACGCCGAAAGAGCCCAGACCGGTGCCGAGGATGACGAACAGCGGCCAGAACCAGATGACCGTTCCGGAGACGATCGAGGTGAAAGCCCAGATCGCCACGCAGATGCCGACCGGGCCTGCGACGATCCCCAGGAGCGCCTTGCGCCGCTGCGACCGGTAGTGCTCGAGTGCTGCCGCGTCGATCTCCTCGCGGGTGAGTGGAATGCCCTCATCGAGCTCGGCCAGCGCCGACTTCTGCGGGCCGACATCTGGGGCGAGATCGGACAGCAGCGGCGGCAGCTGCCCGAGGGTCTTGGCCGCGTTGGCGGCATCGGTGCGCTCCTCGAACTCCTCGCGGTCGAGGCGGCCATGCGCGTAGGCCTCGGCGAGGAAGTCGCAAACCGTCGAGCGGTCGGCAGTCGAAGCCCGCAGATCGGGATTGCGGCGCGGGTCATGCGCGAACTGCTCCCAGGGACTTCCGCGGCCGGTCATGACAGCAGAGTATCTCAGATCACGCGAACTTCCAGAGTCCGATCGAGCCGACCGGCGGTCATCGGACGGGAGAGCCTATGAAAGGCACAGGCGTCACTCTCGACGGAGGCGGCTTCTCGTTGACCGAAGACGGAGCACCAGTCATCGGCGACTGCCTGCTGGCGCTCACCGGCTCACTGCAGCTGCGGGGGTGTTGCATCCGACCGCCAGCGGTGATGCCGCCTTGTCCGCCGAGCGGTTCGAAGCCGCCTTCAGCGCCCGGGCCCGCCCCTCGGTGCTCTCCCTGTTCGGTCCGGACCCGTGAGCCCGACTGTCGGGGCCTGCTGTGCGCATGGATCTCCGGCGGCGAGTACACCTTCGGGTATGCAGTCGGCGACTATGCAGCTGCTGTTTTCACCGACGGCACGTTCGCCCACACCGTCGCGGACGGAGGTCAGCGCCATGCCCTCCGCCTCGCCGGCGGCCTGGCGGAGACCCTGTCGATGTTCGGCCACGACGGCACACGCGCATCTCACTGACAGTGCGAAGGCGTAGAGTGAAGAGCGCAGTCTGCATCCACGAAACGACAGCTGAGCGAATCGAGGAAGAATGCTCTCCACTCTCGTCCGCATAGGCGGCCGTCTGGCCCTGGCCCCGATCTTCATTACCGGTGGCATCAACGCCGCCAAGAACCCTGCCGGCCGACCCGACAAGGCCGCCGCCACTATCGGCACTCTCCGCGAATACGTTCCAGCGATCCCCGAGAACGACGAACTCGTCGTCCGCCTCAACGGCATCGTTCAGGCAGCTGCCGGAACCGCACTCGGCCTCGGTGTGCTGCCGAAGGCCTCAGCAGCTGTGCTGCTGGCCTCCCTTGTGCCGACTACGATCGCCGGGCATGACTTCTGGAACGAGACCGAACCGGACAAGCGTGCCGGCCAGCAGCTGCAGTTCTCCAAGAACGCCGCCATCATCGGCGGGCTGCTGAGCATCATCGGCTCCCGCCGGTGACGGCACTGAGCCGCCATAGACCGAACCCGCCCCGGCCGAGGCTACCGGCCGGCTCGGGGCGTCCGCCGGGGTGGCCTTCGCTGGTTGCGATGGCACTCGGGCCAGCGGGCTGCCGCTGGCTCGGACTGCTGCTGGCCGCCGGGTTCGGCTGCGACCGTAGGTCGGAGTTGGGCGCCGGGGGCCTCGCTGCTCGTGCTCATCGGGCTCTCCGCCGGTGTTGCCCAGGCGGCGGCCCTGACGATCATGATGAGCCGCGCTGACACCCCGCAGGAGACCGAGCGCGCCAGCGCGCTGTGGAACATCTGCTTCGACATCGGCCTGGGCCTCGGCGCGCTCGCCGGGGGAGCAGCCGTGCGCCGGTGAGGCCGCGTCACTCGCAGCCGATGCCGTCACCGTCGCGGTCCAGGTGCGAGCCGTAGCCCGGCTCCCCGACGTGCACCGGCGCCCCGCCGCGATCACGCGCTTCGGTGCAGTTCCTATAGGCACCGCCGGGACCTGAGCCCGGGCCGGACCCGCTGCCGGACCCGCTGCCAGACGACCTGCCGCTGCCCGACCCTGAGCCCTTCGACTTTCCGCTGCCGGCACCTGACCCGCCGGATCCACCGGAACCGCTCGAACTCTGCTGGGAAAGCGCCTTCGTCCCCGGCGCCTCTGCGTATCCGTCGACGTCGCCGCCGCGCGCACTCGGCCACTCGGCTGCCGAGGCGAAGGCCGGCTGATCGTCGCATGAGGACAGCACGCGGATCATCGCCTCCTTCTCCGGCGGCACGACCCAGAGCTCGTACTTGTGCTTGACCGCGATCTGCCGGGCGACGTACTCGCAGCGGTACGGCTTGTGCGGTGGCAGCCAGGTCGCCGCTTCCGAGTCGCCCTTCTGCGCATTGAGCCAAGACTCGACGGCGAGCAGATTCCGCGGATCATTGCCGAACTCCACCGCAGTCGAGGCGTCGAATGACCGCGCGCCGGTCTGCCAGGCGTTCGACAGCGACACGATGTGATCGATGTCGATGTTGTTGCCGTCACCGCGGATGCAGTCGAATGTCTCCCCGGAGAACTTCGAGCCCAGCGTCCCGCCGAGCACAACACACCCGGAACGGCGCAGCGTGATGCCGCGAAGATCGCGGCGCAGCACATCATTGCGGGTGTCGCAGCCGTTGCGGTCGGTGTCGTTTCGCCAACCGAAGAAGTCACGGTCATAACCGGTCTTCGGTGCCCGGCCCTTGACCTCCAGCTCGGCGAGTATCGCCAGAGCGGTGCCGGTCTTCGCCTCCGGCAGCGGCGTCTCTGACGGGGTCGGCGACGCCGAGGTGCCGGCCGGGTTAGGAGTCTGGGCTGCCGGGACCGAGGCGGTGGTCGCCTCGGCAGTGGCCTCCGTCGCGACGGTGGCGTGCGGCTCGTCGGATCCGGAGTCGGCGAAGGCGCCGATGACAGCAATCGCGCATGCGCTCACCACAGCGATCCAGAACCGGCGGCTTCGCCGCTTGGTTCCCGTGGACGACTTCGGTGTCGAACGGAAGGATCCCGATGACATGGGACGGCGTGCAGGCATGGGCATCAGTCTTCTGTGCAGGGCAGCGGCTGAGCTGCGCGAGGGCGGGAGAAGCGAGCGTCGTACATCGTCGGTGGCACGTGATCGACAGACCGACGCTCATCCATTCGAGAATACGGGATGGGGTACACGCGGAGGCGCCCGGGTGCAACCGTGAGACCAGGCATCCTGCACCTCGGGCCCGGCTGGTGTCGGGTAGGGTTCCTAGAGAGGAGTTGGGACTGCGCGGCAACCCGTCGCTGAGCGTTCGGCCGTCTCCCCGTCGACCGACGGTGGACAGGTGGAATCGATTCTGCCGAGTGAGGAAGGAAGATGATGACGTCGACTGCGGAGTCGCTGCGGACGCCTGCTTCGGTGCACGAACGCATCCGGCACAAGATTGTGCGCAATGAGATTCCGCCGGGCCGCCGGGTCAATATCGATTCACTCGCGCGCGAGTTAGGTGTATCTCAAACCCCGATTCGAGAAGCGCTTCAGCGGCTCGAAGGGGAGAACCTCGTCATCCGTGAACGTGGCCGCGGCTACGCCACGACGGAGCTGCTGACGGAGGCGCAACTTCAGCATATCTTCGAAGTGCGAATGCTCCTCGAGCCATGGGCCTGCCGGGTGGTCGCGGTTGACCGCGCGGGAAATCCCGGACCGGCGCTGTTGACGCTGGTCGACGAGTTCGAGAGTGAGCACGCTGATGTCTGCGCACGCATCGATCTTGCCGCCCACGACACGGAATTTCATACTCTCATCCACGCATCAACGGCTAACGAATTCCTCTCGAGGTCACTTGCTGGCCTTCATGCTCAGGCGAATCTCTTCCGGCTCTACGGCCACGACATCGACAGCGTGAGCACCCTCACCGAACATCGCGACGTTGCGCAAGCTATCGCCGACTGTGATGGCAGCGCGGCGGAGGAGGCGATGCGCACTCATCTGCTGCGTTCTCTCGACCGCTATCTGCCGGCATTGCGCGGCGAAGCGCCGAACGATTTCGTTGCTCCGCCACCTGCGCGCATCAGGTGACCGGCTGATTCCGATTCCAGTGCGGAGTGTGATGGTGCCTGTGATGACATAGGGCTGAAGGCCGGATCGGCCGGCCGGCTAGGGCAGGGCGGCAAACTTAGCCCAAGGTTTTCTCGTGTTGGATCGACTTTCTCCGTGGTAGCGAACCCATGCCGTCAAGCCTATAGCAAAATCGTAAATCCTATATTAAGGTGAGTTTTAACCGGCGTGAGCTGGACCACTTACTACCTGGAGGATGGATGAAGCTGTGGCGGATCGGCGAAGCGGGGTCTGAAACCCCCGTCGCCAGCATGGACGGCACGACCTACGACGTCAGCTCTCTGACGACTGCCTATGATGCGGACTTCTTCGCGCGCGACGGGCTTGCTCAGATCGCTGACGCGATAGCGGCTGGTGAGCTGCCAGCAGTCGAAGTCGACGAGAACGCGCGCATTGGTGCCCCGCTGACACGTCCGCAGGCTCTTATCTGCATTGGCCAGAATTATGCGGCTCATGCTGCGGAATCCGGGTCGGAACCTCCGAAGCGCCCGATCATCTTCTTCAAGCACCCGAATACCATCGCCGGACCGAACGACATGGCCTATATTCCCAAGGGCTCGAAGAAGACGGACTGGGAAGTTGAGCTCGGTGTCGTCATCGGCAAAGAGGTCAGTTACCTCGACTCGAACGAGGAAGCCGCCGAAGCCATTGCAGGCTACGTGCTGTGCAACGACTTGTCCGAACGTGATTTCCAGCTCGAAGTCTCGGGCGGACAATGGTCGAAAGGCAAAGTGGCTCCCGGGTTCTCGCCATTGGGCCCCTGGATGGTGACAGCAGATGACATCAATGCGCACAACCTCAGCATCCGATCGTGGGTCAACGGCGAGCCGAGACAGGACTCCACCACCGCAGACATGATCTTCAGCGTCGAAGACATCGTCCGTGACCTCAGCCAGTACATGAAGCTCTCGCCCGGCGATGTCATCCTCACTGGGACGCCCCAAGGCGTTGCCCTCTCCGGACGTTTCCCGTACTTGTCCGCCGGCGACGTCGTCGAAGTCGAAATCGAAGGTCTTGGCCGCCAGCGCCAGGAATTCGCCAACGCCTGAGAGGAAACAATGAATACCACACCCGACGACCTGCACGGTCTCAGAGCTATCGTCACTGGCGGAGCTTCAGGCATCGGCGCAGCGGTGACCACCGCATTGCTCGATCGTGGCGCCTCGGTCGCCGTCTTCGACCTGAATCCCGAACCGGCAGATCTGCGCGCCCGAGGCTATGCCGTCAATGTGGCCGACGACGCCACTGTTACAGCCGCCGTTTCCGCTGCTGTAGCCGACATCGGCGGAATCGACATCGTCGTCAACAATGCCGGAATCGGGGCACAGGGTACCGTCGAGGCTAACAGCGATGAGGAATGGCGCACTGTTCTCGACGTCAACGTCCAGGGCATTGTTCGTGTCACCCGCGCCGCCCTGCCACACCTGCGGGAGTCGTCCCACGCCTCCGTGGTCAACACGTGTTCCATCGCGGCCACCGCTGGGCTTCCCGACCGCGTCCTGTACTCCGCTTCGAAAGGAGCGGTTTACTCAATGACGCTCGCGATGGCTGCTGATCATGTACGCGAGGGAATCCGGGTCAACTGCGTCAACCCGGGCACCGCCGACACTCCCTGGATCGGCCGACTGCTCGATGCCGCAGAAGACCCGGATGCCGAACGCGCTGCGCTCAACGCCCGCCAGCCGTCAGGCCGTCTCGTCTCAGCAGACGAAGTAGCCTCGGCCATCGTCTACCTCGCATCACCTGCTTCATCTGCGGTGACGGGCAGTTCACTTGCCGTCGACGGCGGCATGCAAGGTCTGCGCCTGCGCCCAGCCTGAATGAGCCCGGCATCAGCAACCATCTTCGAACAAGAGAGACGGCATGTCCATCATCACCGCAATCGACGTCCTCGACGTCCGTTTCCCCACCTCCGCTTCGCTCGACGGGTCGGACGCAATGAATCCCGATCCAGACTATTCAGCCGCGTACCTCACGATCGAGACTGACGCCCCGGTCGCTGGTGCCGACGACGGAAGCATGCCGGCTGCCACTGCAGAGACCGGGCACGGATTCGTCTTCACCATTGGCCGCGGCAACGACGTCCAGGCCAATGCGATCCGTGTCATCGCCGAACGACTCATCGGACGCGAAGTCGAACCTCTGCTTGCCGATATGGGCGCTACCTGGCGCGAATTCGTTCACGATTCGCAGCTGCGTTGGCTCGGACCCGAAAAGGGTGTCAGCCATATGGCCATTGGTGCGATCATCAACGCGCTGTGGGATCTCAAAGCCACCCGGGCCGGACTGCCCCTGTGGGAGCTGCTGGCCCGTATGAGCACGGAGGAGATCCTCTCCCTCGTTGACTTCCGGTATCTCACCGACTTTATGACGCGGGAAGATGCCCGTACCATCCTGCGCCGAGCAGAGTCAGGCAAGGACGCGCGCATCGAACGGCTACGGGAGTGCGGCTACGCCGCTTATACAACGACCCCTGGATGGCTCGGCTACTCCGACGAAAAGCTCACACGTCTCTGTCGTGAAGCCCTGGAAGCAGGATTCGGTCAGATCAAGCTTAAGGTCGGAGCTGATCGTGCTGATGACATCCGCCGGTTGTCGATCGCGCGCGAGGTCTGCGGGCCAGGCTTTCCCATCGCCGTCGACGCCAACCAGCGATGGGAAACTGCGGAGGCTATCGACTGGATCGGCGAACTCGCACAGTTCGATCTTCACTGGGTCGAAGAGCCGACCAGTCCTGACGATGTGCTCTCCCACGCAGACATTCAGGCTGCTATCGAGCCTGTCCCGGTGGCCACCGGAGAGCACTGTCAGAATCGCATCCTCTTCAAGCAGTTCCTCAGAGCCGACGCCCTGCGGGTCATGCAGATCGACGCGAGTCGAGTGGCCGGAGTCAACGAGAACATCGCAAACCTGCTGCTGGCGGCACATGCCGGTGTGCCGGTCTGCCCGCACGCCGGGGGAGTCGGCTTATGCGAACTCGTCCAGCACCTCTCAATGTTTGACTCAATTGCGGTCTCAGGCGAGCTTGACGGTCGCTGCATCGAGTTCGTTGATCACCTTCATGAGCACTTCTTCGACCCTGTCGATGTGCGCAATGGCCGTTATTGGCCAACCGGAGCCCCAGGTGCCAGCGCTCGGATGAAGCCTGAGGCGCTGCGCAGGTTTCAGTTCCCCGACGGTCCCGAATGGTCCCGCTCCGTATCAGCGCCCGACGCTACCGGCCCGCTGCAGTGAGCTGACACGGTCCTGACATGTCCCATTGCGCCCCACACACGCGCAGACCCCACACCCGAAAGGTTCAATGATGAACTCCGCCACCCAGGTAACGCCGCGCCTCAACCGCGACCATTCCACAGAGCCGATCCCACCGAAGGTCATCTTCATCGCCATCCTGGCCGGCTTTTCAGGCCTGCTCTATGGCTACGATTCCGGAGCGATCTCCGGTGCGCTGCCACCACTGACTGAAGATTTCGGCCTGGACGCCACTCAACAGGGAATCATCACCTCGCTGCTGCTGTGGGGTGCGCTGCCGGCCATTATCGGAGCTACCTTGGCTGCCCGCCGGTACGACCGGCGCCACATCCTGCTTGTCGCTGCTGTCATCTTCGTCGTTGGATCTATCGCCTGTGCCATCGCGCCGACAGCCGAGTTTCTCATGGTCGCTCGCTTCGTTCTCGGGCTTGCGGTCGGCATTGCAAACATGTTCGGACTCATTTATCTCTCCGAACTCGCACCGACTCGCATCCGCGGCATGCTCACCGGTCTCTACCAGCTGACCGTCAACATCGGCATCCTCGCCGCCTATATCGTCGGCGATGTGCTCCAAGCCTCCGGTTCGTGGCAGTGGATGCTCGGAATCGGCGCCTTCCCGGCTGTGATCTTCCTCGTCGGCATGATCATTGCTCCGGCCAGCCCACGATGGCTCATCATGCGCGGTCGCGAGGACGAGGCACTCGGCATTCTGCGTTCTCTGCGCGGCGGCGAGGACTTCGCCCAGGCCGAAGCCGCAGACATCCGGCAGTCGCTGGCCCAGCAGCAGGCCGGCATGCGGGGTCTTTTCACGACCGCCCGCCGCCCAGTGCGGATGCTCATCGTCCTGACGTTCTTCCAGGTCTTCACAGGCATCAATGCTGTTGTGTACTACGCGCCGATCATCTTCCAGAACGTCGAGTCGATGGGCGACAACGCCGGCGCGATCGCTAATTACGGTGTCGGTTCCGCACTGGTTCTCTCGACTGCCATCGCCCTGCCGATCATCGATAAACTCGGCCGGGTCAAGCTGCTGGCTACGTCGATGGCTGGGCAGGCCGTGGCGATGGTTGTGCTTTGGCTGTTTCCCGATGCCGGAATTCTGACGATCGCGGCCGTGTTCGCCTACACGTTCGCCTTCGGCCTCGGACTTGGTCCTGTGTTCTGGCTGCTTGTGCCCGAGGTACTGCCATTGCAGACTCGCGCGATCGGCATGGGTGTCATCACGTTCCTCCAGTACACGTTCAACGCTTCATTCGCCGCTGCCTTCCCACCGGTCCTCGAAGCCATCGGACCCGTCATCTTCCTCATCTTCGCCATCCTGTCCGCTATCGCGTTCTTCTACGTGATCATGCGAGTGCCGGAGACAACAGGCAAGTCGCTGGAAGAGATCGAAGCCTACTGGCGGAACCGGTGATCAGCCATGCTCAAAACTCCACTGTTGCATCCTCAATTGTTGGCGGCGCTCGCTCGCAGCGGTCACGGCAGCCAGATACTGCTCGCCGATGGCAATTACCCGCACAGTACAGGAGCGCCAGCCAGCGCTGAGCTCATCCATCTCAATGTCGCTCCCGGGCTGCTGAGCGTCCCAGACGTACTAGGGCCACTCCTTGCGACGGTGCCCATCGAGGCAGCGGCCATCATGCTGACAGCGCAGGGCTCTGAAGCTGAGATCGTGGCGGGATACAGGCAGCAACTGCCCGGAGTCGCTTTCACCGGCTATGAGCGGTTCGCCTTCTACGAGGCAGCCCGGCGGAAGGACGTCGCGGTGGTCATTGCCACGGGAGAGCAGCGACAGTACGCGAATCTACTTCTCACCATCGGCGTGCAGAAATGATCGACGCGCACCTGCATCTCTTCGACAGAGATCGCTTCTCCTATCCGTGGATGGACGGCAAACGCCTACCCCACACCTCGGTACTCGATGAGACGGAACCATCTGCAGACGTACGCCCGCGCCCAGCGATCATTGTCGAAGCTGGCGTGCGCGCTGACCAGGCAGGAGCGGAAGTGGCGTGGATCCACTCCCTTGCCGATCTGCACCCTGAGGTGCTCGGGATGGTGGCCGCGATCGATTTTGACTCCACCGATTACGTACCGCAGCTGAAAGCGTACGCGCAGGAGCCGATCGTCGTCGGTGTCAGGCACAACTTCGAGGGCCTCCCCGCGGGTGGACTCAACACCGCCGCTCACCGTGACGGTATCGCAGCATCGATCGATCTGGGACTGACAGTGGATCTATGCGTACGCGCCGATCAACTGGTCGAACTCGCCAGATGTCTCAGAAAGCTTCAGATCGCAGGTGCAGACACCAGCCGCTGCGTCCTTGACCACCTCGGCAAGCCTCTTATTTCCCGCTGGGGCAATGACGGTGGAGCCGTCCGAGAGGCCTTTGAAACGTGGAGCAGGTGCTTGCAGCAGCTTGCAGCTGACACCGCCGCGGTTGTGAAAATCTCGGGCCTCGGAGGTCAGCTGGAGGGAGCGCCATCTACGAGACAGTTGGCAGATGCGCTGCGTACCTATGGCGGCGTGGCGCTTGAGTTCTTCGGCCCCGAGCGGGTCATGGTCGGAAGCGACCATCCTGTCTCGACGTTTCCCCGCGGACTGCGGCTCGCTGACTGGGACGCGACAATTGACGACGTCATACGTACCGAATGGTCTCAGACAAATCCGTGCCACACTGGCAACGAGAGCGCGAGCGTACGTGCTGTGAAAGCAATCTGTGAGGACACGGCTCGCAGGTTCTACCTCGAGAATCGTCCGGTTGCGGCCACCGGAGACTGAGTGGCCCGGATGACGGGCAGCCGGAAGATGAATGGCTGCAGGAGTGCAAGCGATAGGAACTGAAGGAGAGCGTCATGAAGCTCAAGAACCCCACCGTTTCACGACTGCGCGAGACCGCCCGTCTGGGATTCGGCGGAGCCCCGGTCGGAAACCTTTACCGGAGTGTCTCCGATGCGGATGCTCACGGCGCAGTGGTCGCGGCCTGGGATGCCGGCATCCGCTACTTTGACACCGCACCGCATTACGGTCTCGGCCTGTCGGAGCGCCGACTGGGAGTGGTGCTTGCCGACAAGCCGCGTGACGAGTTCCTCCTCTCGACTAAGGTCGGCAGACTTATCCGCCCGGCTTCAGCTCCGACGGAAAAGGATGATGAGGGCTTCGATGTTCCTGGATGCCTCACCCGGGTGCGCGACTACTCGCCGGGGGGAGTGCGCCGATCAATCGAAGAGTCGCTCGAGCGGCTCGGACTCGACTGCATCGACATCGTGTACATTCACGACCCTGACGATTATTGGACGGAAGCGTTAAATGGTGCTGTTCCCGAACTCGAACGCATGCGAAGTGAGGGCATGATCGGAGCCTGGGGTGCAGGAATGAACCAGGCAGAGATGCTCACCCGGTTCGTAGTCGAAACGGATATCGACATCGTAATGATGGCCGGACGATACACGCTGCTAGATCAGCGTGGACGCCTCGACCTCATCCCCAGCTGCGAACAGAACGGCGTAGGGGTCATGAATGTGGGCGTATTCAACTCCGGCATTCTTGCCACCGCAGATCCGCAGCAGCACGCTACTTACAACTACGCTCCAGCCGATCGCGAAATCATCGAGCGGGCGAAGGCACTTGCTGCTCTGGCATCCGATTATGGTACGACTCTTCCAGCTGCTGCCGTGCAGTTTTCGCTGCGTGATCCGGCCATCACTGGAATCGCGTTGGGCATGCGGACAGCCGAGCAGGTGGAAGCAGACGTAAAACTGTTTGAAGCTGAAGTTCCACAGGCGTTCTGGAGTGAGGCGGTGGGCCGCGGTCTGCTGAAAGCAGATCCGGCCGCATCCTGACCGGAGACTGCTCAATCAATAGCCGAACAGTCCGGGCAACCAGAGGCTCAGAGCCGGCACCACTGCGATGAGAAGCAACGTTGCGAGCATCGGCAGGTAAAACGGCGCGGTTTCGCGTATCACCTCGGTAAAGGGTGCCTTTGCCACTGAGGACATGACGAAGAGAACAAGTCCCACCGGAGGTGTGAGCAGGCCGATCATAAGGTTGAATACGAGCATCACACCGAAATGGACGAGGGAGAGCCCGTACAGCTCAGCCACGGGAGCGAGTACCGGCACGAGGATGAGGATCGCGGCAGTGGGCTCGAGCATCGCCCCGACGATGAGCAACAGCACATTGACCAGAAGCAGGAAGACGATGGGCCGATCCGTGAGCCCGATGATGAACTCAGCGGCCACCTGAGGCGCCTGCTCACGAGTGAGCACCCATCCGAACAACGCAGCAGCGGCGACGATGAACAGCACCGCACCCGTCGTCTCTGCAGTCGAGGTCAGGACCCGCTTAACGCTCTGTCAACGACGCGTGAATACTGACCCCTAGGCGACGGGTGAAAATTGACCCCTGTCGCACATGCTAGGAGGCATGATTTCGATGGAGAATTGGGCTGAGATACGCCGGTTGCACACTGCTGAGGGTGTTCCGATCAAGGAGATCGCGCGCCGGTTGGGATTGGCGCGGAACACGGTGCGTTCGGCGTTGGCTTCGGCAGAGCCTCCGCGGTACAGGAGGGCGAAGACCGGGTCTGTGGTCGATGCGTATGAGCCTGAGATCCGCAAGCTGCTGCGGGATTATCCCAAGATGCCGGCGACGGTGATCGCTGAACGGGTCGGGTTCACGCATTCGTTGACGGTGCTGAAGGATCGGTTGCGGGTGATCCGCCCCGAGTATGTCGGGGTCGATCCTGCTGATCGGCTGGTGCATGAGCCCGGTCAGGTGGCTCAGATGGATCTGTGGTTCCCTGAACCTAGGATTCCGACGGGCATGGGTAATGTGCTGGTGTTCCCGGTGCTGGTGATGACGTTGACGTTCTCACGGTTCCTGACTGCGGTGATGCTGCCATCGCGGCAGTCCGGGGATCTGCTGGCTGGGGTGTGGCAGCTGATCGCGGCGGTCGGGGCGGTGCCCAAGACACTGATCTGGGATCGGGAAGCAGCGATCGCTCCGAAGGGCAAACCGTTGGATCCGGTGGCAGCCTTCGCTGGCACTTTAGCTACACGGATGGTGATCGCACCGGCGCGGGATCCGGAGTTCAAGGGCATGACTGAGCGCAATAACCAGTACCTTGAGACCTCGTTCCTGCCGGGTCGGAAGTTTCGGTCCCCGGAAGATTTCAACTCTCAGATGAGCGAGTGGATCACTTCGAAGGCGAATACTCGCACGATCCGGTCCTTAGGCGCGGCACCGGTTGAGAAGCTTCCTGCGGATCTGGCTGCGATGACACGGCTGCCCCCGCAGGCTCCGGTGACCGGGTTACGGGCGCGGGTGCGACTGCCACGGGATTACTATGTCCGCTTGGACGGCAACGACTATTCCGTTGACCCGCGCTGTATCGGACGCCTTGTTGATGTCGCTGCCACGCCCACACGAGTCCAGGTCCGGTGCGAAGGGGGCCTGGTGGCCGATCACCTCCGCTGCTGGGACCGTCACCAGGTGATCACCGATAGCGAGCATGTCGAGATAGCCCAGCAGCTACGCGCCCAGTACTCGACCAGGCCCCTGCGGCCAGCAGCCGAGCCGCGCGGCGTCGAGGTCCCGACACGATCTCTTAGCGTCTATGACAGTGTCTTCGGGCTCACGACCGGTTCGCGCGCTGATAAGGGGGCCGTCGCATGAGCCAGACACGAATCGAATCGACCCTGGGACATCTGGTCAAAGCGCTAAAGACCCCGACGATCGGGAAGGTCTACGCCGAGCTAGCCGAGACAGCACGCGCGCAGGGATGGTCACACGAGGAGTACCTCGCCGCGGTGTTAGATCGTCAAGTCACCGACCGGGAAGCCAACGGCACCGCGCTACGGATCGCGGGCGCGCACTTCCCGGCGGTGAAGACTCTTGAGGACTTCAACACCGACTACCAGCCCGGACTGCGCCGCGATGTCCTGGCACACCTGGCATCCTGTGGCTTCATCGCCAAAGCCGAGAACGTCATCTTGCTCGGCCCGCCAGGAGTCGGGAAGACCCACCTGGGCATCGGCTTGGGCATCAAAGCCTGCCACGCCGGCTACCCAGTCGCCTTCGATACGGCCACCGGCTGGGCCAACCGCCTGGCCGCAGCGCATAACACCGCAGGCGGACTCGAACGAGAACTCAAACGCTTACGCCGCTTCCGGCTGCTCATCATCGATGAGCTCGGCTACCTGCCCTTCGACGCCCAGACCGCGAACCTGTTCTTCCAGCTCGTCGCAGCACGCTACGAACAAGGATCGATCCTGATCACCTCGAACCTGTCCTTCAGCCGGTGGGGCGAGATCTTCAGCGATGACATCGTCGCATCAGCCATGATCGACCGACTCGTCCACCACGCCGAAGTCCTACCCCTTGACGGCGATTCCTACCGCGCCAAAACACGCCGCGAACTACTAACGGAAAACGACTGAAACCAACACAACCACAACAACAGGGGGTCAAAATTCAGCCGTCGCTAAGGGGTCAAAATTCAGCCGTCGTTGACACGCTCGTCCACGAGAGATTGCGATAGACCAGTGCGAGCATCGCCACATAGGCGACTCCGAGCGCGCTTGCCTCGGTCGGGGTGGTGATCCCGGAGAGGATCCCGCCGAGAATGATGACGGCGGCACCAGCCGGAGGCACCGCCCGTGCGATGGATCGCAGGCGCGGTCCCCATGCTACTCGGTCGGCACGCAAATTGCTGTGGCGAATGTGAGCGCGAAGACCATAATCGTCAGCGTGGCGACGAGGATGATTGCCGGAATGATTCCGGCGACGAACAACGCCCCAACTGACACACTAGCGGTCACTGCATAGATGATCGCGGGAATCGATGGGGGGATCATCGGAGCGATGAGCGATGAAGCGCCGGTGATGCCGAGCGCGAATCGGCGGGAGTATCCGCGGGCAACCATCGCAGGGACTTGGATCCGCCCCCATCGCTGCAGCATCAGAAATGGCTGCACCGGACATCCAGGAGAAGCCGAAACTCGTGAGGATATTGACGTAGCCCAGTGACCCGCGCACATGTCCGATCGTGGCAGTCGCCGCATCGTAGAGCCGTTCAGTTGCTCCCGAGACGTTAGCGAGGTTACCGAGCAGAATGAACATCGGAACGGCGAGGATCGCGAAATCGAAGACTCCGGCTGACATCTGCTGAATGCTCAGAGCCGCCACAGCCGTCGGGTCGATGATGATGTAGACCAGCGTGGGGATGAGGAGTGCAAAGGCAACAGGGATACGCAGCGCCAGCAGCACGACGAGTGCGCTGAACATGAGAACGAGAGTCACCACAGTCCTTCCGGGATATCTGCGGTGGGCTCATCAGGGGCGATGGCGGCCCACACGAGGGCGTGGAGTGCAATGAATGCACAGCCAAGGGTGGCTGCGCCGTATAGGACGGGTGTCGGCAAGTCTGTTGCCGGCATGCGCAGGTGCCAGGTGATCGCCAGCAGAGTGATGCCCGCATAGACAAGGAAGGCTGAGACAGATGCGACGACGACGTCGACGATGCGCCGCAGCGTTCGACCTGCTTGCGGCGAGAGCAACCGGTCGAAGACATCGACTGCGATGTGACTGGAACGGGAAGCGACGAAGGCCGCGGCGATGAACGTCAGCCAGACGAGACACAGGTCAAAGCCAGGAACGAGAAGATCGGCCTGAAGTGGGCTGAGGAGAGTTTTTGGTTATGATCCACGGACTCGAGAGAAGAGTGACGGCCGTAACGAGCCGGCTACGCTGGACGGGCCATAGCCGGCTCGCAGGTTCAGTGTGGGCGAAGGACCTTCAACCGACACGCTGCGGATGCGAAGTGGGTCACCGTACGCTGTGTTGTCAGCCTGTAAAGCTAAGATGAAGCAAGCACACGAGGAAGGGAGAGCAACCGTGGCTGACATCGTACATGCACGACTCGACTTCACAATGCCTGAAGCTCAGAATCCCAGCAGCCTCTCTACAGCCATCACCCGCGCTCTGAATGACCTGCCGAAGGACATGCGGAGCTCGCTGCGTGAGTGTGAGATCCTGCCCAACCCGTTCCAGCACGGAGTGCGATTCGACCTGACGATTGTGATCCCTAGTCAGCGACAGCGTGATGCAGAACCCTATATCGACGAGATCGTCACTCTGCTCCTTGAACGTGCGGGTATCGAACTGCTGGACGAAGAGGAGGAAGTGTCGGTTTCTCCTGGCAGCAGATACGACGCCCACGTTTCCAGCGGCGTCGCCGAATTCTCATACGCCTGACCGGCTCTCCGAACTGCCGTGACCACCCCTTCTGCGCCTGAGGAGATAAACGCCTTCGAGCGCACTATCGGTCGTCTTTCGCGCTGGTTCACCGGTCACGGAGCAACGGCATGCGCCCATTTCGCATCGGTCCTGCTCATCGTCAGTACCGTTTTGCAGGCGCTGGAGGCTCCAGACTGGATCTGGATGCTTTCAGCGATCGCCGGGGTGGTTTCAGCTGGTATGGCCGGGGTATTCGCTCTGTTCGTCAAGCCCAGCTATAACCAATTACGCAGAGAACACCAGAATCTCGATGATGAGTGCACTCGCCTGCGCAACTCCCAGGCAACCATGCTCGGCTACCTGGCTAAACGCGCGCTCATCGATATCGTAGAAGGGAACGAGGCTGTTTTGATGACGGCCCGTATCTCGGTCTATGTCGAGCAGCAGGGGCAGTTCGTGCTGCTGGGCCGGTGGGCTAGGAATGAGAAGTTCCGCCGGGTCGGCAGACGGTCTTTTCCCATTGACCAAGGACTCATCGGCCACGCTTGGAAGAGCAAAGATGGAGTTGCCAAGGTGCGCAACCTTCCTGCTGATAAGGATGCGTGGGCAGCCGATCAGTGCAAGCGCTACGGATTTGACGAAGAGACCGTGCGCAATCTGACGATGCAGTCACGCTCGATCAGTGCTGTCAGGATCGACAATGGTCCAAAATCCGGTGTCTTTGTGATCGAGTCGGAGCTAGCAGATGCCTTTTCGATCGTCGAGATCCACGACCTCAAGAAGCACAAGCTGCTCGTGGACATCAACCACGCCATCTCCGACGCCAACGTCATCAATCCGATGCTTGGCAGTGAGGTCGCCGAGGTACCGGGGCTGCAGTCGTAGACTGAATAACGGAGAGAGTGTTTGCCCAAGCTTGTTTTACTAGTCGACCAGGGTTTGTGTGGCGGTGGCGGAAGTAGCATCTTCCTGCGATCAGGTTTCCTTGCAGCGCAATTCTGCAGTATTCGCGCTAACCCGAGGAGATTCCTTTGTCCCGATCCCGCCGCAGTAGGGCGCCTGAAAAGACTCAAGCGCGTTGCCGGTGTTCGGCGGCAGGGTGGGCCGGTTGCAGCGCGGTGTCTTCGGACAGAAGCGCGTCGGCCAGTGTCTCGGGGAGAGGTAGGTTTGTCAGTTGAGAGCGGGCTCTGGCTCCGCCTTTCGGTTGGCGACGAACTGACCGTCTGCGGCAATTCTGCGCGGGGCCCTTCGAGAGCTTCTATGCCGGGCAGTGCGCTACAGCCTCAGTTCGAGGCCAGGAGAATGCGCAGCAGTGGGCGTGATTCGGCGGCTGAGGGCATAAAAAATCCGCCCCGATGCGTTAAAAATCGAGGCAGATCGAGTGGGTGAGAACGCTCAGCTTTTCCGTCGACTCCCTGGGAACGTGTCAAATAACTGTCAATTGCCGGGTATTGACCGGCCGGTAATTGACCCGTAAATGCACTCTGACCTGCAAATGGTGGGCCCCGTGGGGATCGAACCCACGACCCACGGATTAAAAGTCCGTTGCTCTACCAACTGAGCTAGAGGCCCGCAGACTGATTGTAGACCGCTGATCCCACGGTGCCCAACTCGACAGACTGAGCTGCGGCTTCACAGCCGCCAATCAACGCTCCACGGGCCGATCCCGCGCTTCCTGGGTTCGGAAGCGTCTGCAGGCTGGCCCGTCTTGCGTCCCCACCACCGGCTGCCTCTGCCGTCAGCCTCACTGCTGCCGGTCTGATAGGTACGCGGCGCCTCGGGGTCGAAGTCCCCCGCACCCTCGTGGACGAGGATCTGGCTGTCAGCACTCACCGGGTCGATGACCTCACCGGGGATCACCTGACCCTTGGATTTGCGCAGCTGCAGCAGCCGGATGAGGTGCTTGAGCCCGCCCATGAGGTCGGCGTCGGCCTTCGGAGTGCTGATCTTCGGGTCGAGGTCGTGGGGGAATGCGCCGGGGTACGGGTCGAAAGCGCTGCGCGAATGCCGGACGACGGTGCGCGCCATCTGATGGTTGACCACACCGCCGATCACCGCACCGATGCCGAAAGGCATGAGGCGGCCGACCATCGACCCGCCGGTGCGCGCAGCGTACTTGCGCAGCATCGTCTTGCGCATCCGCTTGGTCAGCGTGTCCATCATCTGTGCCGGGATCTGCTTGGCGACCATCGGGCCCCAATGCGAGGTCAGTACCGGACCCTCACCGGCAGCCTGGGCGGAGAACTTCTTCACCAGGTCCTTGCCTGCGTTGCCGAGCATCAGACCCATCACCAGCGCGTTCGCCCGCTGCGGATCGCGCACCGGCAGCCCGTGCAGTTCGGTGATCGCCTGCGCGTACAGTGCTGAGGCCTCTAAGAACCCGGCCGTCTCCACAGCCGCGACACCAGCAGCAGCCAGCGTCCCGAGCCCGGGCACCACGGCAGTTGCGCCGACTGCAGCACCTCCACCGGTGGCTGCCCATAGGTAGTGCTTGCGGACGATGTCGGCGATCTCCGCAGGCGAGGCCTCGGGGTTCTTCCGCCGCAGCTTTCGCAGGTACGCCAGCACCGCAGGGCGCTGCACGGCCAGCAGCCTGCGCACTGTGCCCTCCGCATGCGGCTTAAGCTCGCCGTCCTTCGTGAACGCGAACTTCGTAGCAGTCTTGAGACCCGTCTGGACCTTCGCACTGTTGGTCATAGCCATACGGTAGCGCCGTTGGCTGAGAGACAGATGTAGGATTCCCGGCAGGGCGCCTTGCCAGCCCGCGTAGACTGGGCGGCGTGTCACAGCCTCGTTTTCACAAGCCCCTGCCGATGCCGGACATGGATCCGCTCGACACCGCCCCCGACCCTGCCGCGCGCACCGAGCTCGCGCACTCGACGGCTGCCCTGCTCATCTCCCCGCACCGCGACTCCAGCACCGATCCTGACCGCGACGACGTCGCCACCGCCCGTTTCGTCCACCTGGCCGAGGAGTTCGGTCTGGAAGCCATCGCCGAGGTGTGGGCCAGCGCCCCGGCGGTGAGCCTGCCCGGTTCCCTGTGGCGCCTGTACGCCATCCGCGAGTGGATCCGCCGTTCGCCGCGCCAGGCCGCGGACTGGTTCTCGTCCGGCCGGGACGGCCGCACCGCACCCGAGGTGATCGCCGGCATCGCCTCCCCGCCGGGTCCAGACGAGGTTGCCCGGGCCGCCGATGAGATCCTCGCCGGCGCTTTCCGCGGCGACTACGCCATCGCACTGGCCCGGGCCGCAGCCTTCATCACCGTCACCGCCCGGGGACGCCGGTTCGAAAACCCAGCCGACGCCTCGGGCGCGGGGGATTTCGAACGCCTCGCAGACGACCTCGCCGCCGCCGCGCGGGCCTACACCCAAGGCCGCCTCGACTGATCGACGTTGAGCGCCACATCGAGAGCGCCGAGTATTGCAGAGAACGCCTGCGATCCTCTCACCAGGGGCTCTGCCGGCGGCCTTCTGCACAGCAGACGGCCAGCCTCCAGCCGGTCTCGTGTCGCACCGGGGTCCGTGCCGGGATCTGCCCCGGTTGGGCAATTCAGGTCGAGCTTGTATCCTGGGCGCACGGTGCCGGATCGCTGAAGCCCCGGGCTCCAACATCAGCCGCTTCGAGCGGCCACTCGCCGAGAGGCGCTCTCGGTCCGGCACCGCCACACTTCGGCACCAACCGGTCCTCCCGCGTCCTGCTGCCGGCCCTCACCCTACGATCCCGCTGAGACAGACACCGGAGGACGGCGTGCGCCTGAGACGGACACCGCAGGACACCCAGCTCTTCGCCCGCTGCACCGAGCTCGCCGAGCTCATCCAGGGCTGCAATCTCGTTCTCGCCGAACTCTCCGGCATCCCAGCAGACGCCCGCCGGCAGGCCGGTGCCCGCATGCAGGAGCTGACCGACCAGGCCGACGCCGCACGTGGGGTGATCACCCGGCAGCTGCGCGAGAACTACATCACCCCGCTCGACCGCGGAGACATCTTCGCCCTCGCCGATCGCCTGCGCGAGGTCTGCTACCAACTGGAGTCCGTCAGCTTCGCCATGACCTCCCAGGTCTTCGACGAGCTGCCGGCCGGCGTGCCGGAGATGCTGGCAGTGCTGTCGCACCAGTCAGACCAGACGCTGCGCATGACTCGCCGGCTGCAGGGCCACTATGACCAGTGGGATTACGTCGAGACGATGGATCGTCTGCACCTGCGCGCCATTTCCTTGAGTCAATCGATCGCCGACGCCGTGCCGCTGTCGCGCCGGGGCCTGACCTACACCGCAGCCTCGATGCAGCTGGCGTCCGCCTTCACCCAGGCCTCGGCATCCTTCAAGGACGTCGGCCGCATCGCTGCCGCCATCGCCCTCAAGGAATCCTAGGCCGGACGTGGATGTCGTCTCCTCCGACGTGCTGTTCACCGTCGTCATCGTCCTCACCATCGGCTACGCCTTCGTCAACGGCTTCCACGACGCTGGCCTGTCCGTCGGCAATGCCGTGGCCTCCAGGTCCGTCCATCCGCACCTGGCACTCATCATCGCAGCGGTTTTCAATTTCATCGGGGCGCTGCTCGGTCAGGGCGTGGCTGAAAGCGTTGCCGTGGCCCTCGTCGAGTTCCCGCCGGTGGAGAACACCGTCCTGCTAGTTCTTGCGGCCGGGATCTTCGCCGCCCTGGTCTGGAACATCACCACCTACCTGGTCGCAGTGCCGGTGTCCTCGACTCACTGTCTGTTCGGCGGGATCATCGGCGCAGCCCTCGTATTCGGCATCGCCACCGATGCCGGTCTGGTGTTCTGGACGCTCATCGCCCCGGCTTTCCTGCTCCCGGTCGTCGCGCTCGTCATCGCCTACGCCGTCAGCAGCGCCACCACCCGCGTACTGGCCAGCCACGCGCCCAAGCCGTTGTTCCGCCACAGCCGGTTCGCCAACAACGTGCTCTCGGCCTTTCTCGGCTTGGCCCACGGCATGCAGGACGCGCAGAAGGTCGGCGTCGTCATGATGATCGCGATCCTCGCCCACACCGACCCGGTCGGCATCAGCCACGATGTGCTCGGCATCGCCTGGCCGGTTCGCATCCTCATCGCCGTCGCCCTCGGGCTGGGCACCTTCCTCAGCGGCTGGCGGATGGTGCGCACCGTCAGTGTCCGCATGGTCACCATGAGTGAGCCGGTCAAGGCCACTGTCGCCGACGCCGTCTCCGCCGGCTTCCTCTTCGTCGCCGCGGCCCTGCTGCGGCTGCCGGTCTCGATGAGCTACCTCGTCATCGCCTCCAACATCGGCACCGAGCTGGGCACACCCCGTCCGCATGTGCGCGGCCGCTTCCTCATCCCGGTCGTCGCCGTCGCCGCCACCGCCTTGTTCATCGCCGGCCTGCTCGGCGCGGCAGTCGCCCTGCCGCTGTACCTGCTGCGCTGATCTGCAGGCACC